>PNAR01000098.1 GCA_003169715.1 Acidobacteriaceae bacterium
CTCGAAGCGGTGATGGACGGATTCCGCGTGATGTCCATGAGCGAAGCCGCAAAATTGGGCGACGTTTTCTGCACCGTGACGGGAAACAAGAATGTCCTTACCAAAGATCATTTTGAGTTGATGAAAGACGGCGCGATCATTTCGAACTCGGGACACTTCAACGTCGAAATTGATATTCCCGCGCTCGAAAAAATGTCGTCGTCGAAGCGCACCACGCGTACATCCGTCGAAGAATATTCTTTGCGCGATGGGCGCAAGATCAACCTGCTAGGCGAAGGACGCTTGATCAATCTCGCCGCGGCTGAGGGACATCCTCCGTCAGTAATGGATATGAGCTTCGCCGACCAGGCGCTTTCGGTCGAATACATGGTCAAGAATTATTCGACTCTGGAAAAGAAGGTCTATACGGTTCCGGTGGATCTGGATAAGCGGGTGGCGAAGTTGAAGCTGGAATCCATGGGCATAAAGATTGACCGGCTGACTCCGGAGCAGGAAGAGTATTTGGCGGGCTGGAGCGAGGGGACGTAGGAACCGTCGTTGGTCGTTCGCCGTTGGTCGTTGGGGCGGCTCAAGCCGCCCTTTCGTTTGTTCCATGCGGTTTTCGGTATAGGGCGGTCAGTTTGTGCTTCTGCGATAAACTAGGCTCAGTGAGGTGGTTATGGCCCAGATGACACTGGAGGTTTCAAAACTCCTGGAACAGGCACTATCTCTTTCCATTGAGGAACAGGAGGCTTTGGCGGATTCCTTGATTTCCACCCTTGGCGGAAAGGTGGATAACGGTCTGCGTGCAGCATGGGAGGCCGAAATCGGCAAACGAATCGCGGAATTGGATTCGGGGAAATCTGAGACAACTTCATGGGCCGAGGTACGCCGCCGCAATTTAGCAAAACTGCCTCATGCCCACTGATGAGGTCGAGTTCCACGAGGAAGCTGGCGCCGAGTATGATGCGGCCTTTGAATGGTATCTTCAGCGCAGCGCCGACGCGGCTCTGAGGTTTGATGCTGAAGTGGATCGCGCAACAGCGCAGATTCTGAAAGCTCCTAAGCGTTGGGCCGTCGGCTCTCACGGAACCCGCAGATTCCTGCTGCGGCAATTTCCTTTCATTCTGGTTTATCGCGAGCTCACAGCCGGGAATATCCAGATCGTCGCGGTCGCCCACGCCAGCCGGAAGCCCGGTTTTTGGAAGAAGCGGATCTAATCCGGGACAACCACTTCTGGGCAACAATGCTGCTACAGTCCGCCTCCCACCCTTCGCAAAACCGGCGAAGGATGGGGCACCCCCAGTCGGGCGGCGCCAGCGAGATCAAAACCTGCGGAAGGCTCCCTCCCGCTTGTTGCACTGCTATCGCGGAGGAGTAGACTCAAGCGGTTGCAATCGGTCAGACCAGTTGCTAGAGGAAAAGGAGATGAGATGAAATATGTGATCAGCTGGAACGAGCGCCCGCAAGGTTCGCCTGCGGAGTACGAGAACGCTCAGAAGCGAATCCTTGAGGTGTTTGGGCAGTGGAAGGCGCCAGCGAATTTCAAGATCGAGTTCTTCGTAGTGCGGGTGGGCGACTGGGGTGGGTATTTGTTAGTGGACTGCGACGATCCGCTGATGGTGCACAAGTTTTGCTCGATGCTGCCAGCGTTTGAAATGGAGGCACGACCGGTAGTAGCAGTCGAGGACGCAGTCCGGGTCGAACTCGAAGTAATGGCCTGGCGCGATGGACTAAAGGGCAAGTGACATCCAATAAGTTTACTCGCCCCTTGCGTGCAAAAGCCGCGAAGTATGGGATTTGCCGGCCAACGATGCAGTAAAATAATGTTCGCACGCAGCAAAAGGGTGAACGATGAATATTGAAATTCGCGACGCGGCACTTGAGGCCAGAATCCAGAAACAGATGCAAGCGACCGGCTCCCGCAACGTAGAGGAAGTGCTGCTTCGCCTGCTTGAAACGCAGGAAGAACAGGACCGGTGGCTTTTAGAGAACCGGGATGCGAACGACACCAAAATTCGGCGTGGGATTGAGCAGCTTGACAGAGGTGAGGGAATCCCCGAAGACCGGTTGGATACCTATCTAGCGGAACTGAAAGCTAAACCTGAATAATGGCACGCTATGTCATCGCGCCGGAGGCCGCCCGCGATCTCATCCAAATCTGGCGCTACATCAAAGAACAAAGCAGCGTTGAAATGGCAAACCGAATCGAGTCGGCGATTCGGGACAAGATTGTTTTGCTAGCGAAGACGCCCGGCGCAGGACATTGGCGCGGGGATTTGACGGAGCAGGCGGTGAGGTTCTTCCCCATCTATTCTTATCTAATTGTCTACCGACCAGAAACAAAGCCATTGCAAGTCGTTTCGATACTTCACAGCCACCGCGATATCGGCAAAATTCTCAACGCCCGCTTGTGATACTGGTGTCGGATAGGGAATCAATGGGGCGTGATAGCGGAAACGATTAGAAATTCATCCGGCCGTTGGGCGACGTGAAAAACCCCGAGCCTTCGCAAAGAGCGCCGGAGTACGGGATGCCCGGCACTCTACAGGCTTTGCGGTCAGCCGCGCCTTTGGGTGGCGCAGCGGTTCACCGCTGCGATCATGTGGATTGAGAGAAGGCTTCAGCCGCTGAGGTTTGCTAAAGGGCACGGTTTCCCGTGCCCTTTGATTGTTACCGTTTGTAGTGGTTACGTCTTGTGCCGTCGAAATGTCCGGACTGCATACAGCACTTCTTGAAACCTGCGGTTCGACCCGCAGGGGCAGAGATCGTTCCTGCCCAACTTCTCGAAGAGCTCTTTATCGCCACGGACCGTGCGGAAACCCGCGCTTAACTTTGCTTTCAGACGGGAATCCCTTGCGACGCTTGCTGCTGGGCTCGAAGAAAAATTCGTTCTTCACGGTAGTCTCTCCTTCCAAATGGATTTGCCCGTCACATCCGGAAAGAAGCCGTCTGCGTTATTGTAGGTGAGTGAGGGGGAGGAAAGTCTGGATTCGTCATTTTGGCGCGGCAGTCGTACTCTCCCATGCTCGGGAAAGGACGCGAGGTACGGGCCATCCGGCAGATTCGTCCGAGATAAACGCCCGTTCGGAATCGTCCTAGATACTCAACTTCGGATTCTTGAATACGATTTCGTTTAGATCGGAAAAGAACGATAACAAATTGTATTCAGTGATCGGAGCTTCACCTGGATGTGAACACTGGCATCTTAATTCGAAGCAACTGTGCAATCGGGTGTGCTGATTACTGTCGATCACTTGCATCCCTTCCAATATCCATAAGATTACGTTGTCGAAGACCTCCCTCAGTTCACTGAGAGAGTTGACATTTTGAGCTTGATTGAATTTCTTGAATCGACCCTTTGTCTCACTGGCCATAACTGACGAAGCGGAGTTGAATCTCGCGAATCCGAGCTTCTCGATTGCATGGTGGATTTGATCAATGGCAGCGCACCAACCCAAGATCGCGGTTGCTCGGTACAGTTGGTGTTTTGAGCATTCAATGGCCTCTTTCAAGTATTCGCTCTGACTCGGATTTGTTATCGCGGCAAGAAGAGACTGTAGTTGCGAAGTAGGGGTGACAGGGCTCGTTTGCAGTGTGAGTACAAAATCGGACCTAAATTTGCTGGTGACAGCGTTTATGACCTTCAAATACCGATCACGTAAGTTACTCGGCCCCGACAGTTTTATCAGGGCGTGGAAGTTCTCCGTATAGTTCAGCAATATCGAAGGGTCAAGACCTGCCAGCTTTAATCCGGGTTCAATCGAAGAAAACCAATCGGTGCCCAGCCTTTCTGCGGTCGTCCTCAGGGAAACCTTAGCAATTTGCCTAACCTTCTCGGCTTTAATGTCCCTTCTTAGAGCTTTCAGTCGAGATTCAAAGTCCTTTAGGGACACGAGTAGCGGCGGGGAAGACATTGATTATTGGAGCTCCTTGATGAGCTTCGCCAATTCAGCGCGGCCGTCCTCACTCAGCCTGATTGTCGGATTTTCCTTGTCGTAGTTTTCGAATTTGTCGAACAGGCGTTTATTGTTTCTGAAGTTCGCCTTGAAGTTGGTGCTATCGTAGGTCTTCCGAAGTTCACACTGCTGCCGAACATCTTCACCGTTGAACTCGAACTCTCCGTTCTGAATTGCGCCGCGTAACGCGGATAGGAGGCCAAGGCGAATCTGACTCTCGGATGCCTTGGTTGTTTTCAAATCCTCAAATAATGGCTTTATCTGGCCACCCTCTTTGTAAAAAAGTTCGTTAAGATCGCCGAGAGAAAGCTCCTGTTTTTCCAAGAACTTTCTTGCTTTCAGATGCAGGTCCCCGGCAACAAGGTCCTCGCCGCTCCGGCTTTGGACCGATGCCTCAGGGCCCTCCTGTTGCTGCGCTTCCTCGGCATCGTTCTCCTTGAAGATTGGAGATTTGGTTGGAGGCGTTAGAGCGCTCCCTAATTCGTAATTCAGCAGCATCTCGAAAGCCTTCTCTTGGACGCTCGCAGGAAGCGATTTCACTACTTCGCAGATTTCGGCAATGGTTTTCTTTAGCTCTTCGTTCATTGTGCCTCCGTTTGGCGATCGGTCAAAAAGTTTGAATTATTGGCCTGTTGCTTTCTCCAACTCCGGCTTGATGTGGATGTTGCTGCCTGCACTGATTTTCATCGTTTTCGTCCAGTCTTTGAAGCCAGATTTTTTTATTGAGAGCGTGTGGTCTCCGGCGGGGACGTCTATGTCGGAGGGAGTGTTGCCTACGAAGTTGCCGTCAACCTCGATGTCGGCGCCGTCGGGGACGGATCCTACCGAGAGCTTTGCCGTCGAAGTCGAGCTTGAGGTTGCCACAGTAGACGCCGGTGCCGATTTCGTTTCGGCGGCTGCGGCGGCGGCGAGCATAGATGCGCCATGTTCGACCCAGTCTTTATTGATAGCCTCGCAGGCGTCCTGAACGGAGGCGCCAAGCGAGAGCGTAGATTTGCTGACGATGGAATCTCCGCTGACTTTCTGGAAAACCGCAACTTTATTTCTGTGACTTAAAACGCTTTTGCCGCCTTCGTGATCGAGCAACGCGATGTAGTTGGCCTTTTCCTGAATGTTATTGACCATGACTTGAGGACAGCGCTCGCCGAATGTCTTGATGATCTCGGCGGTTTGCGGACGTGCTCCGCCGGAGGATGCGCCTCCGAATCCGGCGGCTGAACCGCCTCCGGCGCTTCTTGTCTCCCACGATTGGCTGTCGGTGATGAACACGCGCGGCTTTTCGGATTCAATGACGGTTTTCTGAGAGTCTGTTGTCGTGGCTGCAGGATTCGATTGGGCGAACGCGGATGACGCTAAAAGCAACGCGCAACTTATCGCTCGGCGATTTGTAAGCATGGATATCCTCAATTCTGTTTGGAAACTCTATTTCCCCGGGGAGGATGAAATTGTACACCAGTCCATTCGCGGTTGGCCGGGGGCGCGGGCGCCCTGCGGGGCGTGATCTGGGGGTGCGCTTTACCCAGGACTTACGAGTCTGTGTGAGAACTACTGTTGCGCCCTTTGGGCGCGTGGTCGTGGTCCACTTTTACCCCGGACTTTCGTCCGGGGCTAAGCTATGCCGCTCCTACGGAGCTGGTTCTTGCCGTAGTCCATTCTACTGGCTTGCCTTTCAATGAGTTCTCACACAGACTCTTGCGTCCCTTCGGCTTCGCTCAGGGCAGACTCTGGGGCTATCATCTGTCGTCCCTTTGGGACTGGTTTGTGGTTGCTTTCGTGCGTCCTCGGCGGGGCGGGCGTACGAAACGTTGTTGGAGGTCTGGCTATGTCCTCTTCTGGACGACGGTGGTGCTGACGGTATGCCTCCCACCCTTCGCAAAGCCGGCGATCGTTACGAAACTCAGTTCAGGA
>PNAR01000207.1 GCA_003169715.1 Acidobacteriaceae bacterium
GAAGGCGGCAAGAATATTTATCCAGAAGATGTTGAGGCAGCCTTCGATAATTTGGCGGTCAAAGAATATTGCGTGTTTGCGGCAAACTACATCTGGCCGACGAAGACTCTGGGACAGGAAATACTAGTTCTTATATTGCGTCTAGATGCGAACCAGGAATTTTCAGACATTCTCAAGGCGCAGATCATGGAATGTAATCGCCTGCTTCCGGATTTCAAACGGGTGAAAGGCTACATTGTGTGGGATGAAGATTTTCCGAGAACTGCGTCCATGAAGATCAAGCGCGAGCTTCTAGCGGAACAGATCGGAATGAAATTGGATCGTGCCTCGGCGGGGTTGGAAATTTAGCTGGATTGATATGAACAAGGCCAAGCGCTTCGTTTCTGGCTCAGGGTGCCTGGTTTCGGTCTTGGGACCGCTATTGGCGATCCTGCTGTACCCGAGAGCAAAGTGGCTATTTGCGTTTGTCTTGATTGGCGTCGCATTTCTCATTTTGGATGTGTTATTAAGGAAGGATCCAACACCACAGGCCTTAGCCGATTGGATCGAGGGGCTATTAGCCGGAAATTTCAAAGCGTGGGATGTTGATGATTACGAAAACCTCGGCCTTAGAGACCCGCAGCTTAAAGAGTTCTGGCATAAAAGTATGAGCATCGGCGGTCTTCCTGAAGAATGGGTACGATTGGGCGAGCAACAGAAACATCAGATGCTAGAGATTATTCAAGACCTGAGAAGATTGGGAGAGGCTAAGGAAGCCGCAGCTCGACACCGGACGCTTGATCCTAAGCAATGAATTGTGGATGACCAATGGATTTCTTGCAATCGTGAATCCGGCAGCTGGCGGCGGACGCTGCCGGAAGCTGGTGGGTCCCGCGGTTGAGCGGTTGCGGTCCGGGGGAATCAATATTGATGTGGTCGAGACTACTGCTCGTGGCCACGCAACAGAACTGGCGAGAGATGCTTACAGGAACAGGCGTTCAAAATTTATATCCGTCGGAGGCGATGGGACTTCTTTTGAAGTAATTAACGGACTTTTTCCGGAAGCCCAGAGTGGGGAGAAGCCAACGCTTGCTTTTTTACCCTTGGGCACGGGAAATTCTTTTCTCCGCGATTTCAGCGATCGCGGCGCGGATCATTCCATCGAAGCGCTGCTGGCGGGCCGTTCGCGTCCCTGCGACGTGTTAAGGCTCGCACATTCCAGCGGAGTCCTCTACTACACAAACCTTCTGAGCATGGGCTTTTCCGCGGACGTCGCCACCATGCGAGCCCGTCATTTCGGCGGATGGGGCGAACTGGGATATCAATCGTCCATTTTTATTTGCCTGGCTCGATTCCGGCGGCGCGCGTTTCCGCTGAAGGTGGATGGCGAAGATAAGCTCGATGAGCGTCCGTGCCTGTTTCTGACTTTCAGCAACAGCAAGTTCACTGGCGGAACGATGATGATCGCACCCAAAGCCGAAATTGACGACGGACTGATCGAATATGTGCGGTGGGGACCCATCGGCCGCATCGGTCTATTACGGAATTTGCCGACGCTTTACGATGGTACGCACATAAACCATCCACTAGCAGAGCGGCGCGCCGTGAAGCGCATTGATTTCTTTTTAGACGGTCCCGTAGATGTGATGATTGACGGCGAGGTTCTTACCTTGCACTGTAGCACTCTGGACGTGCTGCCGAAGGCGCTGAACATCGTGGTATAAGTGTCACTTGTATGGCGGACGAAACTCCGGAATCCCAACGAAAAGTAGCTCAGCCGACAACCTCTGGCACGAGGGTGCTGGTTATTGGTCTCATAATTGTCTCGGCATTTGCGATTTGGGCGTTTTGGTTGCGCCGCCGTTATCCAGACTATGACGCCTTTGCTCAATGCCTCGCCGCGAAACAGGTGAAAATGTATGGCTTATATTGGTGCACGCATTGCGCCGACCAGAAAAAAATGTTCGGTTCATCTTTCCAGTATGTTCCATACATTGAATGTGGAGTAAAAGGTTCTCGCCAGGAGCAGCCGCAATGTGTCCAGGCCAACGTTAAGAATTTTCCGACGTGGGAGTTTCCGGGCGGCTCGCGGCATGAAGGCGTTCTGCCCATAAAAGATATTAGTGAGCGGAGCGGATGCGGCGGCCTTCCGCACTTCTAGCCATGATTCCGCGCGTTAAGAGAATTTCGACAACAATCGTAGTGCTCTGCGTCGCTGGTATTGCGGTGTCGCTGCTTTCACTCCAACACCATTACGCGTCATCGAAATCGAGCTATTGTGATTTTGGCGCGAACTTTAATTGCGATATGGTGAACCGCAGCATTTATTCGGAAGTCTTCGGAGTTCCGGTAGGTTTGATCGGCGCGTTGGGCTACAGCACATTGCTGCTTCTCACGAGCCTGCGCCGAAAGAAACAACAGATGCCATTCGTTCTTTTCGCGACGTCTTTGGCGGGCGTGGCGTTCGCGCTTTACCTGACTTACGTAGAAGGCTTTGTGCTGGGAGTATGGTGCGTGCTGTGCTTGTCTTCAATGGGATTGATTTTAGCAATCGCGGCTCTTTCGGGACTGCTAATGTGGTATTCCAAGGTTCGAACCTAGTTTCATTCAACATCTTGTGCCCAGCGCCGCATCTGATTTCGCCGATCCACACAAACCCGAGCTTTCAGTCGTACTGCCTTGCCTGAATGAAGAAAGCAGCGTCGGTGGATGTATCGAGCAAATAGTGCGAACATTCGCGGAACACAAGATTGGCGGCGAGATAATTGTCGCGGACAATGGCAGCACTGATAGGTCTCCGGAAATCGCGCGCAACGCTGGCGCCACTGTGATTCTAGTTACAGACAAAGGGTACGGAAGCGCCTTGAGGAGCGGCATTGGCGCCGCCCGCGCAAAGTACGTCATTATGGGCGACGCGGATGGCAGCTACGATTTCACTCAAATTCCAGCATTTCTTCAAAAGCTGCGATCAGGCTATGAGCTGGTAATTGGAAATCGGTTTGAGGGCGGCATTCAACCCGGAGCAATGCGCCCACTTCATCGGTATTTTGGAAATCCCTTGCTCACTGGGATTGGCCGCCTGTTTTTCGAGACGCCCTTCCGCGATTTTCATTGCGGACTGCGTGGCTTTACGAAAGCTGCCTATGATCGCATGGCTCTACGCACTGCCGGTATGGAATTTGCCAGCGAAATGGTGGTAAAGGCATCGCTATTTAAACTTCGCACATGTGAAATCCCAACTACCCTTTCGCCAGACCGACGGCCCGGAAGGTCACACATGCGGAGTTGGCATGACGGCTGGAGGCATCTGCGTTTCCTGCTGCTATACAGCCCTCGCTGGCTCTTTCTTTATCCGGGACTGGCACTTCTGTTTGGGGGCTTCGCGATCTCATTGTGGCTACTGCCCGGCCCAAGGAGAGTGGGACATATTTTTTTGGATGTCCACACTCTTCTCTATGCCGTGGTGGCGATTCTCACTGGTTTTCAGGCGGTTGTATTCGCATTTTTCACAAAGATATTTGCTATCACCGAAGGTTTGCTGCCCGAAGATGCACGGCTGAACCGGGCTTTTCGAACTGTTACCCTGGAAAAAGGCCTTCTTCTGGGAGCGACATTACTCTTCGTGGGCGTTGGCATCGCATGTTATTCGCTTCTGCTGTGGAACCGGACCGGATTTGGACCCATGAATCCCGTTGTCCTGGTGCGCCTTGTGGCGGCGGCAATGGTCACGATCACTCTGGGGGTCGAG
>PNAR01000258.1:0-2738 GCA_003169715.1 Acidobacteriaceae bacterium
GCTCAAGCCTCTCTGAAATCTTGGGCGGCGACGCGATGGAGAATGCCGCCATTATTCGAGAAGTTCTAGCGGGCAAACAATCTGCGCGAAGGGATGTGGTGCTGTTGAACGCGGCTGCGGCCCTGGTCGTTGCGGGGAGAACTGATCGCTTGCATGACGCAATCCCGTTGGCGGCAAACTCGATTGATTCCGGAGCGGCGAAAGCAACACTTGAAGCGTTGGTCAATTTCACGAATTCTTAGCGCCGACCCTTGGCAACGGTGTCCTGCCTCAACTGAAGTGGTAGAAAATCGTTCACCCGTCCGTAAATCCATGAGAAAGTTGCCAGAATTGGCGGAGTGCACTATAGTTGCCCCGGATATTCCACCCAAACTCAAAAGGAGAAATATATGCGCAAGCTATTGCTGTTTGCATTGGCTTTCCTTGGGTCTGCGTCCCTGACGATGGCTCAGAGCAAGATTGACACCAAGTGGCACTGCCCTAAGGCGACGTCGGAACAAAAACTCGACGTCGGCGACGTGCCGGATCACATCTATTGGATCGGGCAAGGCACTTGTGACGCTACCTCAAGCGACGGTGACCTGAAAGAAAAGTCTGGTATGTTCACGGAATTCCACGATCAATGGAAAGCGTCCTTCAACTTCCACGGGTACTACAATGCGACCACGGACGGTGGCGACAAGGTTCACTATAAGTACGAAGGTTCCGCTTCCACCGACACCACGAAACCTGCCTCCAATAAATGGAAAATTGTGAGCGGCACCGGAAAAAACAAGGGTATTAAGGGTTCCGGGACCTGCGCTGGAACACCCAGTGGCGACGGCTCTTACGATTGGACGTGCACCGGGACGTATTCGATGGGCATGGGCAAAATGGACAAGATGGGGAATTAATCGCAATGCATAAAGTTCGAGCTTGGGACTGTCGGTCCGCCCGAAACGCCGCCATGGCAAGAGTCAGGGCGTCGCTTCAGGGCGGGCCCGATCTCCTGCCGAATACACCGGTCTTATGCTGAAGAAATGAGAGTCCGTAGCCCGAGTAGCGGAATCTCCGCTATACCGCTTCCCCACTCCTGTTTCTATTTATCGCGGGCCACCACAAACTCCGGCGCCCATAACAGCGCCCGCTTAATCTCGCTGTCAGGAAAATTGCAGATGGCGTTTCTTGCAAGTTCGGCGTAGCGTAACGCGCAGTCGTGAGCCGCTTCAATTGATCCGTAGCGATTCAAAATATCCAGCACCTTGCCATGAGTGTCCTCATCCACCGCGCGTTCCTGAACTACGTTCGCTATGAGCCGGCGCTCTGGCACGGTGCAGCGTTCGAGCGAATGAATCACCGCCATTGTTACTTTGCCTTCCCGAAGATCGCTGGCCACGGGCTTTCCGAGGACATCTTCCGACGCGGTCAGATCAAGCACATCATCTACGATCTGGAAAGCCATGCCGAGATCGCGGCCATATTGCGCCAGGTTTTCTTCCTGTTCCGCGGTCGCGCCGCCAAGAATGGCGCCCATTCTCATGCACACGGAAAAGAGGCATGCGGTCTTGCGGAAGATCAGATCGAAATACTCATCCAGCGAAATAAGCTTGCCTTGCTTCTCTATTTGAAGAAGCTCGCCTTCAACCATCTGTTGCGTGAGATCAATGAGCGTATCGAGGACGCGAAAATTTCGCTCTTGCAAGGCGACTTTGAAAGCCTGCATATAAAGCCAGTCCCCGGCAAGAACGCATTTTGAATTCCCCCACTGCGTATTTGCCGCAGGACGCCCGCGGCGGATTTCGGCTTCATCAATGATGTCGTCGTGCACCAGGGTAGCCGTGTGAATGATTTCGACGACCGCGCCAAGCCTGACCGCGCCGCGTCCCCGATAATCAAAAAGCTTGGCAGAAAGCAAAAGCAGCGCCGGACGTATACGTTTGCCGCCGCCGCCGCGCAGGTATTCGCCAATTTCGGTAATCCCCTCGACCCCGGAAACGGTATCCCGCCCAAACTCGCGTTCAATAGCAGAAAGGTCTTCCCGAAGCATCTCAAAAAATTCCTTTCCGTTAATGGCGGCGTTTGTGCTCATTCGTTGTCTCGCTTTAGCGTGCGGCACTTTGACAACCTTTCACCACATCCTAATTCGTACGGTAATTCGTGAATTGCAAATCAATCCCAAAATCCTTCTGCTTGAGAAGTGCAATCACTTGCTGCAATGAATCGCGGTCTTTACCGCTCACACGTACCAGGTCTCCCTGAATGGAGCCGTTAACTTTCGT
This sequence comes from Acidobacteriaceae bacterium, assembly GCA_003169715.1. Taxonomy (GTDB): domain Bacteria; phylum Acidobacteriota; class Terriglobia; order Terriglobales; family Acidobacteriaceae; genus PALSA-188. The sequence continues at coordinate 2,259 of PNAR01000258.1, forward strand.
CTTGGACTCCTTGATCAGCTTGACGATTTCTTTGGCCTTCTCAATCGCGATGCCCTGCTGCATGGTGATCTTTTGTTTCGCGGTGGCTCCAGCGGCGCCTTCAATAGGGCCGTACGTCAGTCCTTTTAGAGATACGCCCCGCTTTACCAATTTCTGTTGCAGGATTTCATTTACGGCTTTCAACTTGTATTCGTCAATGGAGTGCAGCACGATGGCGTCTTTTCCCTCGAGTTCAATGTTCGACTTCGAATCCTTCAAATCGAATCGGGTATGGACTTCCTTCAGCGACTGCTGAATGGCATTCGCAACTTCCTGTAGGTCGAGCTTGCTTACGATGTCGAAAGTGTTTTCTGGCATAGGATTCACCGCTCGGACAAGCCGCCGTAAAAGATATACTTTAACAAGCTAAATGGAATTTAGCTTTTGGTGAAGCGAAAAGAACAGCGCCCGCCAGCCCGGTAGTGGCTCAGTTTGAACAAA
>PNAR01000258.1:2807-10802 GCA_003169715.1 Acidobacteriaceae bacterium
AAATTCAAACTGAGCCATTACCGCCAGCCCCAGGAGCTTGCGCAACAAGGTACGTGTGCCATGCCCTACCCGTTGCTCAGACCGATTTCAGTTTGTGAAGAGTGTCTGTGCCATTTTTAGCGACGGTTGCAGAGGATTTTCGCAGGGCACTCGCAACCAAAGCCAGATATGTCTACAATGGATTTCGTCTGAGGCCACTTGCCGGAACTCAATCCCACGTCCGAAACGATGTCTGGCTATCAAGGCAAGCCGCGCCGCCGAACGGTTATCGCCTCCGGTATGCTTTGCGGCGTGCTGGCACTCGTGGTGCTGTACACAAACCGCAGAGCGTTTTTTAGCCCGCTTGCCATTGTAGTCGTCGCCGCCATCGGGTTGGCCGCAATCTTGCTCCAGCTCCGCTTGCATAACCGTACGGCTAGCGACGTTGTGCATCCCCCAGTGTGGCTGAATGTGCTGGGAATCATATTTGCGTTAGGCGCATTGTCCGCCGACTTCATGCGGTTTAGCACAAAAGCGGCAGAATTTATGGCTTTAGGCGCTGTTTGCAGTTTTGGAATCAGCGGCGCCATGATCCTTCATGCGTTTCGCAAACATCGTATTGCTCCACGTAATGCGAAGAATCGCGCCTGAAAAACTGTTCGCAAAAGGATTCGCTGCAACCCATCATGAGCGCTGACGATGAGAAAATGGCCGCCGCCCGCGCCAGTCTGCGGTTCGTACAGGATGGGGATATCGTTGGCCTCGGCTCCGGCTCGACCGCCTCTTATGCGATCAAGTTTCTAGCGGAACGGGTACAGGAAGGCCTCAATATCCGTGGGATTCCCACCTCTGCAAAGACTGCTGCTCTAGCCGAAAGCCTCGGCATTCCACTTACCACGCTGGATAAATTTCAGGAAATCAATGTGGACATTGATGGCGCCGATGAAGTTGACACCCACCTGAACCTTATCAAAGGCGGTGGCGGCGCGCTTTTGCGGGAAAAAGTGATCGCGTCTGCATCCCGGAAGTTTGTCATCGTCGCAGACTCTAGCAAGCAGGTTTCTGTCCTTGGCAAATTTCCCCTGCCGGTGGAAGTGATTCCATTCGCGCAAGCGTTGGTGACCAAAAAAATCTCTGCCTTGGGCGCGGCCGTAAAAACCCGTCAGCTAAAGGACGGCACTCCATACGTCACCGATGAAGGCCATCATATTTTGGATTGCAGCTTTGGGGAGATCCCAGACCCCGCAAGACTCGCCCACGCGCTGCAAAACATTCCGGGAGTGGCCGGGCACGGCCTCTTCGTTGATATGGCAAGCGTCGCCCTGATCGCGAAAGGGAATCAAGTGCTCGAGTTGAATCGGGACCCACCCACCGCTTGATCCGTTCGATTTGCGCCGCGAAGAATTTCAATTGGAGGGAATGTTTTCTGGTTCGGTGGGCCCTTCCTCAATCATTTTCTGTTCGATCGCCCTCTTCACCTGAAACCGCGCTGCGGGTTGGCAGGTGGAATATCCATCCGGTCGCGTTACGTCGGGGTTTCGGCTATCTCTAACCACGTAATAGGCGCGCATCTTGTAACAAGTTGTGCTCTCCACAGACCTCTCCGTAACACGGTACCCAGCTCGAGAAGGCCATACAAAAAGTGGCTTCGCGTTGGTCGCAGGATTCAGAGACAAAGAGCCAATTTTGAAGGCCGGGGGTGCAGAGGCTGGAGATAGAGGCATTGTTGATTCGCCAGTGGCGGCGAATAACGAAATCGCGCCCGCACAGAAGAGAACAAGCAAGCTGAGGAGTTTCATAAATCCTCCATTGAGGCGGATTATAACTCCAAAGTTGGCACAAGATTGGGTTAAAGACTTTATCGAAACAGCAACGGCGCGAAATTCGATAGGTTGCGCCGCCATACCATCCAGGTGTGCATGCCTGGAGTCTCGATATCCGTGTGGTTAATCCCCTTGGATTTGAGCCATTCCCTGAACCTGCGGTTGACCCCAATCAACCCGTCCTCGGTTCCGCACGCAATCCAGAGCACGCGCAGTTTAGCGTTAGCATTGGAATCGAGCGAAGGAAAAGCAGCCGCGAAATCCTCGGGCAGTCCACCGGAACTGAAGGCTCCAATCCAGGCAAACTTATCCAAGTTGTTGAGGCCGGTTAGAAGCGACTCCGCCCCTCCCATCGAAAGACCTGCAATTGCTCGCGAGCCGCGATCTTTCGAGACCAGATACTCTTTCTCCACCTGAGGGATAACTTCAGTCAGCAGCGCCTCGCGAAACTTGTCAAAGTTCCTGTCACGTAAGACAGTATCGCCAAATCCGGCGAACCCTCGAGTGACAATTTCAGGGGCACCGTAACCCAGCGGCATCACCACCAGCATGGGTTTGGCTTTTCCCTCTGCTATCAGATTATCGAGGATGATGTTGGCGCGGCCTACTTCGCTCCAGCCACTCGCCATGTCACTGAAACCGTGTAGCAAATAGAGCACTGGGTATTTCGTTGTCCCGCGGGGATCATATGACGGCGGAGTATAAACGTAATAATCGCGCTTATCGCCAACCACACCTGATTTATAGAAGTGGTGCTGCAGCTCTCCATGTGGAACATCGTTCACCTCCCATGGCAGGGAAGACGGACCGGGGACATGGACCTCGCTCTGCTTGAAAAGCAAATTCGGTTTCATCATCCAGTTTGATGGATCAACCAGGGGAACACCGTCGGCGATCAAAGAGTAGCCGTAGAAGTCCGGATCAAGAGGACCAATCGTGATGGTCCACATGCCCTGATCGTCTTTTTGCATGGCTACTGGCTTCGACCCTTCCAGCGCCAGCAAGACTTCATGGGCGTTAGGATCGCGGAAGCGGAACGTAACATGGCCATCCGACGCTACTTCCGGAGAAACGATGGCAGGCGGCATCGCCGGACGAGCAGGGCGCGGTGCTGGTTGTGTTTGGGCAAAGCTGCTGGCGGCGGTCGCTAATAATAGAAAAAGTACTCTTTTCGACATTTATTCCTCACCCGTCTACAAACGGGCTGAGTATACAACATTATGTGCCCATGAGACTTAACCCCGCCAAAACTCCATGCCGACTATTTGCATCGAAGCTGCTGCATTACTTCACTATACCTGCAAGTTGCCGATTGGACGGGATGCCCATTGCCGATTAGCCTACAAGTCGTTTGGCTGTTTGTGCTGGCGATACCGGTCGCATCAGTCGCGTGGACAATCACGCATGAGGAGATATTCCGTGAGCCTCGCGAGTATTGCCAGGGACGATGCAAGAATGCTCGCAACATTCTGGAGCGAAAATTCTTCTATCTCTTTACCTGCGAGTTTTGCTTCAGTCACTACGTGGCAATTTTTTTCCTGGTCCTCACGCGGTTCAAACTGCTCTATTCGGATTGGCGCGGCTACCTGCTCGCGGTCTTCGCGCTGGTATGGGTTTCGAATATTTATATGAGCATTTACAACCGCTTGAGACTCGACATCCAAAGCGAAAGAATGGAACTGAAAGTTAAAGAGAAGGATGTCGAGGAGCAGAAGCAAGCCGCCTGACTGACTCTGCCTTCGGCGGCTCGCCCACTCATCCGGCTATACTTTTACGGTCCTACCGGATCGTGCCGCCTCGTAGATTGCAGTAATAAGTTTCAGATCCCGCAGTCCTTCTTCTCCCGGCGTAAGCGGCTCTTTATCGTTCATCACGCACTGCGACATGTGATCCATCTCCGAAGCGAAGTGATCCTTCGGTTGGATGGTAATCTCTGCCAGCGAATTTCCGCGGTTCACTCTCATGCGATTGCCGGTGTACCACATTGAAGGCTCCAACTCGAACCAACCATCCGTCGTCACGGCACGGAAACGAGCCTGTCCCGAATAACCATAACTCGACGTGCAGTTAGCGAGGACGCCGCTCGGAAAACGCAATTGAAACGTGATTGTTTCTTCTACTTCTTTAAAACGCACGTCCCCGGGTGTGCTGTAACTCATTGCGTTGATCTCGATTGGTTCTTCTCCCGAAATGTACCGCGCAGCCTGAAGGCTGTAGATGCCTATGTCCATCATCGAACCGCCGCCAGCCATAGCTTTTTTTAAACGCCACTGCGTCGGATCGCCGATCTTGAAGCCGGTATCGCCGAGAAAAGCTTTGAGTTGTCCCAGTTCCTGGGAACGCGCCATTCTAATCATCTCCTGATTGAATGGCTCATAACGGCAGCGGTAAGCGACCATCAGCTTCCGGTTGGCTTTGCGGCCCGCATCAATCATGGCCTGGCAGTCGGCGGGTGTGTTTGCCATGGGCTTTTCCGACAGCACGTGCTTGCCGGCTTGCAGTCCGCGAATAGTGTATTCGGCGTGCATGCTGTTTGGCAGAACGATGTAGATAATGTCAACTTCCGGGTTGTCCCTGATGGAGTCATAATTCTCATAGTTGTAAATATTCTTCGGATTTACTCCGTATCGCGCTGCCAGCTTGTTCGCCTTATCCGGATGGCCGCTTACAAACGCAACGACCCTGGATTGTTCGCATTTGTCGAAAGCCGGCAGAATCTGGTTGATTGCCAGGCTGCCGAGGCCGACAACGGCCCATCCCAATTTCTTTCCGGGAGGCTCGGGAACAATGAGTTGGGCAAACGACCGTCCGAGCAAAGTTCCGGAGGCATTCGCTGCAACCAGGCCGACGCCTGCTTTGGCTAAGAATCCTCTCCGCGTAATTTCTCCGTTGATTGAATTAGACATAGTGGGTTTCCTTTCGGCGACAATCTAAAGATTGATTGATTTTTCTTTCGATTTCAACTTCCACAAAATTTGTCTCAAAATGCCCAGCCATGCCGCAGTATCGCGTGCCGGAAGGTCGAGACGGCGGGCCATGCGCCGGATTCGTTCGTCAACGTCAGCAATGGGACGGCGCTTCAGATAGCCGCTAGCTTGCATTGCTTCCAGAAGTAAATCAACAATCTTCTCGAAATCCCTCGAACTTGCCAGTTCGAGTTTTTCTGCTTTCGAAACTGCCTTCGGAGTTCGTACCAGTTCGTATAAGCAGACTGCCACCGCTTGCCCGAGGTTCATCGAAAAGTTTAGCTCATTCGTTGGTATTCGCATCAGCCAGTGACAGTAGCTTAGGTCATGATTCGACAGTCCTCGTTTTTCCGAACCGAAAAGAAGCGCGACCCGTCCTGACGCAAGTTGTTTGCGGATGATGCGGGAACCATATTCGAGGCGCCGAAGAGGATGTTGCAATTCGCGGTCGCAAGCCGCGGTAGTCCCAACCACAAGAACGCAATCTGCAACTGCTTCGGCAACGCTTGCAAACGTTTTGGCTTTGGCTAGCACCGTTGAAGCGCCGACGGCGGAACGGGCTTCGCGAAATGCCGGGTCGTAAGGATTTACCACGCGCAGGTGACGAACCCCGAAGTTGCTCATGGCGCGAGCTGCGGCGCCAATGTTCAAGGGATTGCGCGTGGATACCAGGACGACGAGCAGACGGTCGAGTTCGCTGGAGGATGCCAAGGGTCCCATCTTAGAGGAGATCGAAGATACCGTCGCCGCCAACTTGCTGAAAGTACAACGCATTTTTGCTATTGACAAATTGCAATATGCGATATTATTATCTCGATAAGCGATATGACGCTCGGTGAAAAAATCCGTTACCTGCGCGAAGTCGAAGGATCGTTGCGCGGCTTGGGCCGCCCTTTGACGCAACTCGAATTGGTCCGAGCCATTCGCAAGGAAAAAGGCAAAAACATCAGCCAGTCTTATCTGTCGCAGATCGAGGGCGGGAGCCGTCCGCACATGACGCAATCCACGCGGGCCGTGCTGGCAAAGTTTTTTAAAGTTCATCCCGGATTTCTGGTGGATGATCCGGAGGGTTATCACACAGAATTAATTTCCGATCTTCGAACCACGGAGGGGCAGCTCGACATGTGGTTGTTGCATGGAGCGGAACGGTTCGCCAGCGATCCCGAGGTCAGCGGAGTGATGATCAAATTGGCCCACGAAGAAGATACGCGCCGCTGTTTTCTCTTATTGGGCGCCATCCTGGAGACACCGGGACTCGCGAGGCGCCTGCTGGAAACGTTGAAGCCACAACAACGGATGACGAGAGAGGTGTGCTCGCTATGACTTGGGCGGATTTTTATCTCGTTTGTTTCGTCCTGGGGATTGCCTTTAGCCTGCTTTCCATATTCGGCGGAGGGAGCCGCTTGCACCTCCATCTGCCTCATTTTGCCCCCGTACATGCAAGCGGCCCCATTTTGCACGCCGGACATGCCGTAGGAGCAAGTGTTGCCAACAATTCTCATGGAGGCCGCATCTCCGCGTTCAACTTTGGCACACTCACGGCATTTCTCGCGTGGTTCGGTGGGACAGGATATCTACTCACCAGATATTCCTCCGTTTGGTTCCTGGCCGGACTGGGATTTTCAATCTTGTCAGGCTTGGTTGGAGCGACGATTATCTTTTTCTTTCTCACTCGAGTATTGACATCCGAAAACGAAAATTTGGATCCCGCTGACTTTGAAATGTGCGGTGTGCTGGGGCGAACATCAGTTTCGATTCGCGAGGGGGGCACGGGAGAGATTATCTACTCTCAGGAAGGCACCCGCCGCACCTGCGGAGCGCGATCTGAGGACGGCGGCGGAATTGCGAAAGGAACCGAGGTCGTCGTAACCCGCTACGAGAAGGGAATTGCATACGTGAAATTGTGGAGCGAACTCTCCGGCGAAGAATTAGCCCCAGCCGAAAGCGCCAGGCTGGCCGCCGAGAAGGGAAACGAATTATGAATCGCACATCAATTATGAATCGCACCTTGTGGAAAACATTGATTGCGATGATGTGGCTGGCCCTGCCGGTAATCGCGTTGAGCTACTGGCTGGCGTGGGACCGCTTACCCGCACAACTGGCCACGCACTTCGATGCGGCTGGCCATGCGAATGGGTGGATGACGCCCGAACAATCCCTAAGGTTCGGCCTTGTTATCACCGCCATTATGCTGGTAGTTTTCACCATCGTTCTCACGCAGGTACGAAGAAGCGAAGCATTCTCCTGGGGAATGCTTGGATTCTCCTACGTGCTGGTCGGAGTGCTCGTCTACGGGAACGAATCAATCCTGAGCTACAACCTTTATGGCAATGCCATGCGTCCGTGGCCGGTTCTCGTCGCGGTTGGTATTGCATCAGCGGCATTGGTGGTGGGCATTCTGGCCACGAAGCGCGGCCCCGATTTGTCCTCCGCAAATATTCTCGCCGAGGAAGTCCACGCCTCTCGTGTTTTGGGTTTGGTCCTCGCGGCGCCTGCGGCCATGGAGTTGGTGGTGCTCGCTACTTCGCATAATTCCGGCCTGCGGATTGGACTTGGTTTAGGGGCGGCAGTTTTTTTTGTGGTGGCAACCTTCGCGTGGAGCGGATTCCACTACATCTTCAGCAACGCCGGCATTGAAATCCGAACCTTCGGTTATCGTTTGCAATCTATTCCCCTCAATCAAATCCGTGAATATGGCATCAGCCGCTGGAATGTGTGGGGAGGCTATGGCATTCGCGGCCTGGGTAACTGCCGCGCCTACGTTTGGGGCAACAACGGAGTCCGCATCAGGACCGGCGACGGAGAGGTTTTCTTAGGGCATCGCGATCCACTGCGGCTGATTCATGATCTCGACGCAATCAAGCAATTCGCGCACTAAAAAGAGTTCGATGGAGTGACGGGCGTCCTCGCCCGTCTCACAGGAGGCGATATATGTTCGGTTTATCGGGCATGGTAGAGATTTGGATCTTTGTTGGACTGGCAGTCATGGTCATCCTTCTGCTGATGAGCGGAATGGCAAGGCTCTATCGCAAAGCGGGACCGCACGAAGCGCTGATCGTGTACGGCCTCGGCGGAACTCGCGTGGTGAAAGGTCACGGCACGCTGGTGTTTCCGATGGTTCAGATTTGCCGCGAGCTTTCTCTCGAATTGATGTCATTCGATGTTGCGCCCCAACAGGACCTGTACACCAAACAAGGCGTCGCGGTCACGGTTGAAGCCGTGGCGCA
>PNAR01000253.1 GCA_003169715.1 Acidobacteriaceae bacterium
GTAGTCGCTGGTCGTTCGTCGTTGGTCGTTCGCGGTTCGTTTTTAGTTTACAGGGTCGGATCGCACTCTGAGCGAAGCACAACGAGCCGATATGATATCCAGACTTAGCGCTTGCGCTTTCGCGCGGGCAAATTGCATTTGCCAACGACCAACGACCAACGACCAACGACAGCCTTCTTCAGATTCGCCATCTCCACCGCCGCCAGCGCCGCTTCAAATCCTTTATTACCCATCTTCAATCCGGCGCGGTCAATTGCCTGTTCCAGATTCTCGCAGGTGAGCACACCGAAAGCATGTGGAATGCCGGTCTCCTGCGCGGATTGCCCGATGCCGCGCGTGACCTCGTTGACGATCACGTCATAGTGCGCGGTGTCGCCGCGGATGAGACATCCCAGGCAGATGATCGCGTCGTATTTGTCGGTTTCCGCAAGAGTCCGCGCAGCGGAAGGAATTTCAAAAGCGCCCGGAACGCGAACGATGTGGATATTTTTTTTGGCGGCGCCAGATCGCAGCAGGCCATCCCATGCGCTTTGCAGAAGCCGTTCCGTGATGAACGAGTTGAAGCGTGCCACCACGACGGCAAAGCGCTTTCCGGCGGCGCTAAGATTACCTTCAATTGCGTTCAGGCGTCGCTTTGTCATTCTTAAATTATTTGCCCTTGAACTGCGCTGGACGCTTTTCCAAAAACGCCGTGGTTCCTTCTTTTTTGTCTTCGGTTGCGCAACACAGGCCGAACAGGGTCGCTTCCAGATATAGGCCTTCGGATAAATTCATCTCCATGCCTTTATTCACTGCTTCCATTGTGTATTGCACGGCCAATGGCGCATTGGCAATGATCTTCTGCGCGATGGCCTCGGCGCGCGGAATCAAATCAGCCGGAGCCGCGACCTCGTTTACTAATCCGATGCGATGCGCTTCCTGGGCGCTGATCATTTCGCCAGTGAGTAAAAGCTGGTTAGCAGCGCCTTTCCCAACCAGACGTGGCAATCTTTGCGAGCCGCCATACCCAGGCATGATGCCAAGTTTGACTTCCGGCTGACCGAGTTTGGCGTTTTCGCTGGCGAGACGCATGGTACATGCCAGAGCCAGTTCGCATCCACCGCCGAGGGCGAATCCATTGATGCAGGCGATGACCGGCTTGCCCAGATTCTCGATCAGGTTGAGAACGCTCTGGCCCCGGTGCGTGTACTCCTTTGCGGTGATGGCATCTTGCTTGGATAGTTCGGCGATATCCGCGCCGGCGATGAATGCCTTTTCGCCAGAGCCAGTCAGGATGACTACGCGCACGCTTTTATCACTTTTTATGTCGTGGAAGGCCGTCCGCAACTCTTCCATGGTGGCCATGTTGAGCGCGTTGAGAACTTTCGGACGATTGACGGTGACGTAGGCGATGGAATCTTTCGTCGAGACAAGAATGTTTTCGTAGGTCATAGGCTGAAGTACCCCGTCCCGTATCTCCGGTTTGCTATAATTGTATAGCTCGAGGTAACTACATGCTAGCCATTCGCCTTCCTGAAAAAATCGAAAAGCGCCTCGCCCGTCTCGCCAAGCGCACCGGCCGCACTAAAACTTACTACGCGCGCGAAGCCATCCTACAGCACCTGAATGACCTTGAGGACATCTACTTGGCCGAGAAGCGTCTCGAAGCTATACGCTCCGGCCGTAGCCGGGCGATTCCCCTCGAAAAAGTAATGCGGCGCTATGGTTTGAGAGATTGAGTTCGATCCTGCCCGACAGGTTCCTGGACGGTGGCTTCCTGAATGCCGACCAACCGGCCAGATCCATTGCGTCTCTCCATAGGTATCGTGAGACCTGTGCGGTTGGGAGTTGCCTTTCAGCCGTGCTTCCGTCGGGACCAGGGGCGTTCAACTCGATAGACCGGGGTGGCAGTCGGATTCTTTAGTGCGGACGAAAGCAGCTTCCGCCGCTTCAGAAGTCTCACGGCCCCTTGCACAGCGGACTTCGACAATCCCGTGCCCTCCGCCAATTGCTGATGGCTCAACGATACGACCTTCTGGCCCACACCCATGCTGTGCCTCCATACATGGAGATAAACAAGAAACGCCGAAGGACGTTTTTCATGCTCGGTCAGATCGCGCATAAGCACGTCAAGAATGTAACTATCCAAGAGAAAGTGCACTGGAAAAGTCCTCGCTATCATCAAATCCACTACAGTTATGGATACTATAGTGATTCGATTTTACTTTTCAATAGGCGCGTTCGACTCTACACTGAACCTTCTTAGGAGGGCAACCATGATCAAGGCGGTTAAGTTTGTCAGCATTCCGGTTCGAGACCAGGAGGAGGCGCTTGCCTTTTACACCGAGAAGCTTGGATTCCAGATCCTGACTGACCAGCCTTTTGACACGAAACAGCGCTGGATAGAACTGCGAATACCGGGCAGCGAGACCAGGGTGGTTTTGTTCACACCTCCTGGCCATGAAGATCGAATCGGCAGCTTTTCGAACGTCACGTTTATGACGGACGACATTGATCGCACTCATCAAGAGTTGACCGCCCGAGGCGTGGTGTTCACAGCTCCGCCCACGAAGCAACCCTGGGGGCAGTTTGCGAAGTTCCAGGATATAGACGGCAATCAATTTGTACTATCAACCAAGTGATCGAGAGCGGAGCAAACCCATGAGTTCATCCGGACTCGCACGAAAATTGGGGATCAAGGCTGGAATGACAGTGCTGTTAAGGGACGCGCCCTCGGATTTCGCTTCACTTCTCTCGAACTTGGGCGATGGGATCAAGCTGTCAAAGGCCTCGGACGACAGAGTGGATTGTGTAATCGCGTTCGTGCGCTGCAAGGCCGATGTACAGGCCCTGGCGTCGACCGTGCTCAGTGCCGTCGTGGAAGACGGTTTGCTATGGTTTGCATATCCAAAGAAGTCGAGTGCCGTGAAGTCTGATCTGTCGCGAGATATCGGATGGAAGCCACTATTCACATGCGGCTTTGATAGCGTCGCACAGATTTCCATAGACGAAACGTGGACAGGCTTCCGCTTCCGGCCCAAATACTTGGTCGGGAAGCGTTCCCGGTAGCGTCCTTCTGTTCTGCGGATGCTCGTGATGAAACGAGTCGGCTCGGTCCATATGCTGCGTGCCCCATAACACTCGGACGACCGGCCACCCGGAAGTAATTCTGCCTTAAATTAGCGCTTATCGTGGGGACACCCGAGCCTGTGTCGCAACCTACATTCGATTTAGAAAATGGAACGCGATCAGCGAACAGAGCCGCAAAGCGGCGCAAGAACGCAGCCTAGGGCGAAGCCTCGGGTACGAAGTGGGGCAGACGTAGCAAGCTACTTCTGGGTTTGAATGGCGCTCTAAGTGGCGAAAGATTGGTTGCGACACAGGCTCACCCGTCCCTACGCGGGCGTCATAGCTTATTCGGTTTCGGATTATTCGGTTCTGAATAATCGTAGAAACCTTTTCCCGTCTTTCGTCCATACCATCCTGCCATTACGAGACGTTTCAGCAGCGGCGGCGAGGCGAATCTCCGCTCTTTGAATTCGTCGAACATCACGTGGGTGATGTAGTACGTGGTGTCCAATCCGACGAAGTCGAGCAACGTGAAGGGGCCCATGGGATAGCCGCATCCCAGCTTCATTGCGTTGTCAATGTCTTCAATTGAGCCGACGCCGTCTTCGTAGGCGCGGACGGCGTCCAGCATGTACGGCACCAGCAGGCGGTTCACAATGAATCCAGTTTTGTCACTTGTGCGCACCGGAACCTTGCCTAGCTTCTTCGCGAACTCGTAAGCGGCATCGTAAACTTCAGCGGACGTTGCTATGGTACGCACGACTTCAACCAGCTTCATCAACGGAACTGGATTGAAGAAATGCAATCCGACGAAACGTTCTGGCCGCTTGGTCGAAGTCAAAAGCTCGGTGATCGAAATAGACGAAGTGTTGGAAGCAAAAATCGCATCTTTCTTGACGATGCCGTCAATCGAGGCGTACATCATCTTTTTTTCTTCGACGTTCTCGATGATTGCTTCAATAATGATGTCGCGGTCAGCGAGGTCCAGCTTATTCGTAGTGCCCTTGAGCCGAGAGCGAATCGCATCAACGGGTTCCTTCAGCGTTCCTTTTTCTGAAAATTTCGTCAGCGATTTTTCCATCGCGGCAAAGCCTTTGTCGAGATATTTCTGCTCAACTTCCAGAATAGTGACATCGAATCCGGCGGTAGCGGCGACTTGTGCAATGCCCGAGCCCATGAGCCCGCACCCGAGAACTCCAACTTTCTTGATCTCCATGACTCCTCTTTGATGACCGCGTTAGTCTAGCAGTGGCAACGCAGTTTTAGCCACAGCACCGAATACCAGGCCGATCAAGGACAATTGTTCGAGAGCCGATTGGAATTTTGGATTGTTGGAATAACTGGCGATGGGAATTCTTTAAGCGACGGCCGCAGTCGCCAACACAGGGGCTAAGATCTCGACGTGCCCTGAACTCTGAGTAATGCCGGCGGTCAGTGCGTGTTCCGCACGATTGATCACTTCGGTGACGATGTCTACGGAGTCGTATTGTTCGCGCACGACCGCTTCAGCTAGTCCCGCATGGAAGGGAATCGCAGCGTCTTTTTCAAAGACGGTTAGCGCGGAAACCAGCTTGCGAAGTTTTTCGGCGGCTATCATGCCTTCGGTGGCGGAGGTTTCCCCGAGAACAATCGCGATGGTTGTCGTGTCATAGCGAAATGCAAGGTCGTTCTGCCGAATATTGGCGGCGAAGAGTTGCCCAATTTGCCGCATGGTGGATTCGACCGCGCTTTCGCCAAATTCCTTTAACATGGCGGCTCGCTCTCCGAGGCGGACTAATAAAACGCTCAGAGAATTATTGTGTTGAACGGCGCGCCGGGTCTCGGCTATCAGAAGATCGAGGTAGGATGCGCGTTTCAGAAGCCCCGACTTTTCGTCCGTGACGGAAAGATTTTTGACGAGCCGCCGCAAACCTGCGTTGTTAAGAGCAATCACAATCTGCTCGCCAATGGTCTTAAGCATGGTTACATCGCCGGCACCCCAGCTGTGTGGAGTCTTGTTCATCAGAAGCAACACTCCCACATGATCCGCGCCGTCGGAAAGACAAATCGCCAGCAGCGAGCCTACGGATAAAAGCGCCAAATTTTGGCGCACTGAGCTCAATTGTGAAGCGGCAATCGTATTGGGAATCATCAGGGTCCCGGTTTTGGCTGCAAGATCCTGAGCGGCGCCCACGACCTCTTCAAGCGAGTGAATGTTGCCCGCTTCCAAGGCCTCGCCGCAACGCTCTTTGAGAAGAGTTGTGCCAAGTCCGGGTTTTCGCATGGCAGCGACGCAACGATCCACATTCCATTGCGCCCCGATTTCAGTTACGGCAGTCGAAAGCACAGTGTCGGCATTAGTTTGCCGGTATAGCAATCGGGTGATCTCCGATATGCGCGTGAAATTGCTCATTTCCGCGGAATCGTTTGACGGAGGCGGAACAGAGGCCGATTGAACGATTGGAATGGGCGCCGCAACAGGTTCAAAGGAATTAGTTCGACCAGAGGCTGGAACCGGAGGATCGGTACGGGCGCCAGAGTTATAAGATTGCGTGAGCCCGGCGGCGAGATAGAGTTGCTGCAAGTCCTGATTGCGCTCTTCTTCGCGCGGGAAAAGTTCCTGGATGCGCTGCAAACGCTCGATTGCCTTTGAGCGCATTCCGTACTGAACCAAAATTTCGGCTTGAAGCATCAGATCTTGCAAAGTGGATGCGCCGAGTACTTTGTCGTCGCTACGACTCTGACTGATGGATGTGTCCAGGCTGGTGAATCTGGAAGCGATCACTTTGTACCGGTTTTCGTCAATTTTTCCACGCACCATCTCCAGGCGTCTTTGCTGGCCCGGCTCGTAGGCGTCAATCTCGGCGGAGCGGTCCAGAGCTTCGGCAGCTTTGTCATATTCTTTCAGGCTGATATGCAGATCGAATAGACGGATCAAAGTTTGGAAGTAATCGCTCTCGCGATTCGAGGCATTGAAAAGAGCGCTCATAAACTCCAGAACTTCTGCGGAAGCTCTATGCGATGCAACCACCTCCTGCATGACTGTCAGGTAAGTCTTGCGGTCACCCTTTAGCCGCTGGTGCTCGCCGAGTTTACGGGCCAGCTCGACGGCTTCCGTGTCCTGCTCGGCGTCAATCAGCGAGCCGATCAGGTTCACGACATTTTTCATAGTGCCGGGATCGAGCTCGAAGAGTTGCCAAATAATGGTAGAGGCTTCGGTAAGACGATTTGCGGCCAGAAGTGCCTTTGCATAGCTTTCACAGAATTCTGGCGGTGCGGATGGCGCGGTGGCGAGGGGTGCGAGAACGAAAATCGCCGCTCCTATTTGATTTTGCTCAAGTAAATTTCTGCCATAGGCTAACGCAATTTGCGGGTCTGTTGCGTCCTCAGCGAAAGCACGTTCGACCCATTGGATTGCGTTGGCCCCAGCATTTTCCGCGAGTCCCGCGACTTTCATATACGCCTGCGCGGCTTGCTTGTGGTTTTCGAGGTCCGAAGAGAGTTGAGCGAATCGCAGCAAGTTCTTCTGGTTCGGTTCAAGCGATGCAGAGCGCTCGAGCACAGTCATGGCGTCTTGTTTGCGCTCCAGCTTGATCAATTCCTGGAATGCATCTTCGTACGTCTCAAGAGCCAGTTTTGGATTGGATCCCTCAAGCAATTGGCCAAAGCGAATTCGCTGCTCGCAGGTGGGCTTTGCGAAGCGTGCAAGCTTCTTATAAGTGAGACTCGCTCGAGTCGCGTCACCCGCCTCCGTTTGGCGCTGGAATAATTCGCTGAGCAGGTTAGCCGCGTCGGGAATACGTTGCAGTGAAAGGCAGATATCTGCGGCCATTTGGCGGATGGTGTCGTTGGAAGGATCGGCCGCCAGGACTTGCAGGTACTCTTCCAACGCTTCGCCGGGCTTGCCTTTTTGCAAAAGCTTTTCGGCCCGCTCCACATGCTTGGGAATCTCGCTACGATCAAGTCGTTTGTTGGTGTCTGACATTGAAAAAGTGGGCGCGGAGTGGGCCTCTAAAATTCTAGGAGCAGGTTATGGCAGCATCAATCAGTTACAGCGCCCGGCGATTACCAAGGTCACCGCAAATTGAGCCCTCGACGAAATTTTCGAGGGTCATTACTGAAGTAAGTCAGAAAGTGCTCTTTCGGCTTCCTCGGACGCGTTTCTTGAGTACGCTCGGAAGCGGCGCCAGTGCGGTGAAGGCTGGCCATCCCAGAGAACGCTTTTGAATTTTTGCATGGCATTCGTGATAGGTCACGGAGCTGATGGCAGGCTTCTGGCTACTGCAATAGCCGGGATCTTTGGCGGGATCTACCTGTTCTATCGCGGATTCCAAGTCTTGCAGCGAAAGCGTCTGATAGAAAATACTCCAACCTCCAAAATTCGCGGCGCGGCGCTGGGACTGGTAGAAGTGAATGGGCTTGCGACCGGGCCGTATACGATCACGGCCCCGGTTACTGGAATCCCCTGTTATTACTACCGGTCAGTCGCGTGGCAAATGAAGCGGACAGGGAAGAATGAACATTGGGAGAAGGTTGCCGACGAGAGTCTGCACGTCCCTTTTTACGTAAACGACAATACCGGAGCATTATTAGTGGATCCGCAAGGCGCAGAGATGGATATCCATCGCGACTTTTGTGAACTCTACAGTAATTCCATATTTTCCGGGAGCCTTGGTGTTCCATCCGGCGTTGCAGGATTTCTGGGGCGGCACGGCATTGACTGCGACAAGAAAACTAAAGTTGAAGAATTCTGCATCAAGCCAAAGAATAGTCTTTTTATTCTGGGCACTCTTAGCCAAAACCATGGTGTTGCGGTGGGCAGCACGCCGGTACGAAGCCTGGTAACGAATCTGCCGAAGTTTTCTCCCCCGAGTCCGCCGCTTTCATTCCAACCAGCGCTTTCTCACGCTGGGGAAACTGGTACGCGGGCTTTGGAAAATTCCAATCTCGCTGAAGTAGTCCGGTTGCAGGGCAGTCCACATTTCGTCGAGTCTTCGGGCATGACCCAGCAGGGCAAGGTTGCATCGGCACTCTTGAAAGCTGGGATCACCAATCCCACAGCATGGGCTGCCGCGGGCGTGATGGATATAAGCAGCCCCAGATCAAGTGTATCTTCCCGGCTAAGTACTTATGCAACGGGTGGCGCGGCTGCCGCATGCACCGCACCCGAACCATTCGACCTCCGCCCTGCGACGGTGTTGATGCAGGGTGCGCGCAATGCGGCGTTTTACATTTCGTGGAGGAGTCAGCGGGACGTGGTGAAATCATTGGGATGGAAATCGGTACTGATGATTTGGGGAGGGCCTGCATTGACGCTACTCTCCGCTTATGTTCTTTCAGAATATTTTGGGTGGTTCTGATCATTGCATTCTGATTTATGTAAGAGAAAGGCACAATTTTATGAGTCTACCGCTCGTCGTAGTTTTATTCGCCGCAGCTGGCATCATCTGGTATGTGGTGATGATCTTCAACGGCCTGATCGCCATTCGCAGCGACGTTGATAAAGCCTGGTCGAACATTGACGTTTCCTTGAAGCAGCGGCACGACGAGCTACCCAAGCTCCTGGATGTCTGCAAAGGCTATATGGAATTTGAACGGGACACTTTGCAGAAGGTCACACAGGCCCGCAACATGTATCAGCAGGCCGCGTCTATTGACCAGAAAGCCCAGGCCGACCAGGGCTTGACCTCGGCGTTGCGTGGATTTTTCGCCGTCGCTGAAAATTATCCCGATCTAAAAGCCAACAGTAATTTTATGCAGCTCGAGAAAAGAATTACCGACCTCGAAAGCGAAATTGCCGACCGGCGCGAGTTCTATAACGACGCGGTGAATACTTTAAATATTCGCATCCAACAGATGCCGGATACCTTCGTCGCCAGCTTCATGAACCTCAGTCCGCGTGCCATGTACAAGGTTGAAGAGTCTGACAAGGCGGATATTCCAATGACGTTTGCCGCCGCCCGCTAAATCCAGAAGCCGTAGACGAGCCAGGGCAGATGTTCTTCGTCTGCCCTGATTGTCCAAACCCCTACCGCTGCTGGCTTACTCTTCCAATCAGCTCGGTGCCCGAGTCTTCCTGTAGAACGTAACCATCTGTATTCGAGATCATGTAAAAAACCAAGTTATTCGAAAGATTGTTGATCGTACCGGCTACCCTTCCATTCGTGCCGACCGAGTAAGTGCCGGGGAGAACCCCTGGGCTATTCGTAACGCCGCTATCATTTACCAGTTCATTTAGTTTCAGGTTGCCCGCTCCATCCCACTGCAAAGTGCCCACCCGGTCAACGAGAGCGTTGGGATTAAAACCGTCCATCATGAATGCGAACTGTCCGCTGATAGAACTGGTGGAGAACGCCGTCGTCTGTTGTAAATTGGCGGTTCCGTCTTCAGTTAAAGAACTATCCGTCGGATTGCTGGCGGTAACGAAGAAAGCCTTCGATGGACTGACCATCCAAAATATTTTATTCACGGCGCCTGACGATGAAGTGAAGCTTGCTGTAACGCGCCCATTCGCAGCCACCTGATACGTTCCGGCGGTGATTGGGACATTGCTGAGAGGCGTGCCATCCTCAACAGAATCGTAGGCGCCCGAGCTAATCGTGCCGCCGGAAGCTGTGAACTGGCCCACGGTGTTAACCGAATCAGTGCCAAAGTTATCGTCGCCCTTGGCAGTGAAAACATAGCTTCCGGAAAAAGAGGAAGCCGAAAAAGGGCCTCCAGTTTGCATTTCGGCGCGACCGTGGCCCCCGATGTTTGAGGTCGAGTCGGTCGTCAGCAATCGGATGTTGTTGCCATCCACGATGTAATAGTTGAATGCGGAGACGACGCCCGCACTATCGCTGAAACTTCCCGTCCCGCGGCCGTTGGAGATGGGGGCGTTGAAAGTGAAGTTTGTCAGAGCGGGCGAGCTTGCCGTTCCGGATTGATTCACATCAACGCTACCGTTCTGAAAGACTCCCGCCAAAACGGTAAATTGGCCGACTGTGGCGACCGAGCCTTGCGCCGACGTTGTATGCATGTTGAAGACGAAGGTGCCGCTAGGAGGCGCGATGATGGCTGCGGCATTCTGAAGTTCGGCGGTGCCTGACGCGTTTAAGGCGTCAGCCTCGACCAAATATACTGTGGAGGAGCTAGCCACTGTTACCTCAAGGTTGGAGCTTTGAAACGCGCTACCATTCAGGGTAACCGTTCCGGTGCCATCGCTCGAGATTGTATAGGTGCCGGAAATCGTATTCCCAAATGAAGAGCCAACGCCCTCCTCAGTGGCGTCGTCAATGCCACCCGTAATATTCCCTTCTCCGTCGGCGACAAATACGCCCGATTCCTCGTACGGAGCACCGCTGTTGTCATCGGTCCCGGAGAGGTGGTACACATAGGACCCGGTCAAACTGGCATTGGAGTTGTTACCGCTGCCGGGCGGAATGCCATTGATGCCAGGGCCTGATCCGCAACCCAAAGCAGAAGCAAGTCCAACCAGAATTGCCGCGAGAAATAATTTCTTCATAGAAAAAAGCGCAGCTCCATCTGCGTAACTTCTTGTAAGGTTTAGCGTCTAGCGACAGTATAGATTCGAGTTCGAGAAAAAAGATTCCCTGGATCTCACCATGTGTTAACACTGATGGATGCAAAAAGTTCTTCGAAAGTAGCCCCCAAGATTGGGGCCGGGAGTTTGTGTAAGTACTCCGTCGTACCCTACGGGACTTGAATCGTTTTTCCCGCTTTTCCCAGCGCTGCCGCGCTGGGCTAATGTGGTTCGCCCCCTCCGGGGGCTGGATTTTCTCAGAGTTAGTTCCACCGAAGTATTATCAACGAGTTCTCACACAGACTCAGAAGTCCCTCCTGGCCGCATATTCTGCGTCCGCGCCCGTTCTTTCACTCACCGGCAATCACTGGGAAGACTTGGATGAGCGAACCATTTCGTTGATCCAAGTGCCTTCAAGGGCGGCGTGCTGGACTCGGGCGGCAATTTGGGTGCGTAATTCCTCCCGCCAGTTCGGTGGGAGGGCGTCTGACATTGTTTGTAAGCTTCTTGGGGCTGAATGTTCCGGCAGCGCGGGGACAGCGCTTTCTTCCCGGGAATCGTCTTCGCCGCCTGCGTCTTGCGAGTCGCTATTATCTGTGTCGGCGTCATCTTCTTCTTCTTCTTCTTCTTCTTCTTCTTCTGTCTCTTCATCAGCGTCATCATCATCATCTTCTTCTTCATCTACGGCATTGAAGTCGGAGTTTTTCCAGAGATGTTCGCCCATGAAGGCGTCGCCCACGTCGCCGGGGTCTATGACAACGGTAGGAGGGTAGGGCTCAAACCTGGTGTGACGCAGGTTGGAGGATGCGGTTTGCAGCCCATAGAGAGCGAGGGCGGCGGTTTTGTGCTCGAGTTGTCCAGTGAGTAGCAACTGAAGGACCTGCATGATGGCGACCTGGATGGAGTTGGCGTCCTCGAGAACGGGCATATTGAGGGCGGGAGCGACGCTTTTTCCTGCGGGTATGGTGGCGACGGAGTCGGCGATGGCGAGGCGCTGCGCTTGCCACCGTCCGTGGAAAAAACAGAGCTTCTTGTTGCGGAGCGATGGCGATCCGCATTGGGTGCCGTTAGCCTTGATGTGCTCGCAGCGGTGAATGTTGGGATGGTAGAAAGCCATGGCTATCCCTCCCCCCTATTTGGCCGGAGTATTGGAATCATGGGCTTAGACGGTGCCTGAAATTCTGATCTATTGATATGAATGGGTTGCGGGTAAAATCCGCGCGACAAAGGAGTTACGGGGTTCTTGGTTGAGGGTTGATGTGGCAGGAGCATTTTTTGGCCTCTTTCTGGGTGCGTCATTTGCTAGTTATGGAGGATTTGGAAAATGAGGTCAATAGTAGGAAGGGCATCGGGGCGCGGCTTCTCCAGCCACACTTTCAAAGCGAGTGATGTTCATGGGTGCTTGGCCCTGCATTTGCGGCGTCATTTTTCGAGCTTCATTATCTTCTTGCGCCCCCCGAGCTTTTCATCCTTTAACTCGACGTACGTGCCGGATTTTTCCTCGGTGGAGAAGACGATGAAGCCAGAGCGACTTTCTGCGCCGAGGATCGATCCGAGGCCCGGATGTGTGGCTTGATCTTCGTCGCTTACCGCGAGAGTAAATTCGCACACTGCCCCAGCCATGACGCCTTTAAGCGAATAAAGTTCGACCCGCGGGAAACTTGGGGACAGACGGGACGTTCCCCGGTTTGTTTGATCAGGTTGTGCTTTTTGGCGCAGGTTGCAAAATGCAGAAATTGGGGAACGTCCCGTCTGTCCCCAAGTTTGTCCCCCCAGGGCAGGCTCTTGGCCACGGTTTCAGCGGAAGTTCGCGCAACGTCTGTTGTCCTTCGCGACTCCAC
>PNAR01000490.1 GCA_003169715.1 Acidobacteriaceae bacterium
AACACTGGCTCGTCCACTCGTGGTCAATGGCAAAACCCTGGTCCGGACTGGCGCGCCGGTACGAGGCAAGGTGACCTCGGCTAAGTCCAGCGGACGCCTGCACGCTCCGGGAGAGCTGACGTTGCGCCTTACTTCGGTGCAGATCAACGGGCGGATGGTTCCCGTCGGTACCCGCGCCCACATTAGCGTAGCGGCCTAGGCTGCGCCCTTGGCCACAGTCTTCAAGTACGCCAGCACCTCTTCCGAGTGTCCTTCGGGCTTTACTTTGTGGAAGATGTGTTTGATCTTTCCGTCCGGACCGATGATGAAAGTGGTGCGCGCCACGCCCATCACTTTCTTCCCGTACATGTTCTTCTCCTTGATCACGTCATAGGCGTTGCATACTTTCTTCTCGGCATCGCCTAGCAAGGTGAACGGCAGCTTGTATTTTTCCTCGAATTTCTTCTGCGCTTTCGGCGTGTCGGGCGAAATACCCAGCAGCACGGCGCCGGTATTCTGCATCTTTCTATAGGAGTCGCGGAACTCGCAGGCCTCGATGGTGCAGCCGGGAGTATCGGCGCGGGGATAGAAAAACAGAACGACATACTTTCCGCGAAGGCTGTTTAATGACACTTCTTTACCATTCTGGTCGGGCAAAGTGAACTCTGGAGCTTTATCATTGATATTCATGGCGTCATCTCTCTTTCCTTCAAAGCTTTCTGCAAGGTTATTCCGCGCGGCGTGCTGGATTCTCTCCGCGTCCGCCGTGGTAATGCTTCTCCTGCAAATTGTACTCGCGCAGCGCGCTCATCGTGAAGCCGCCGACAAGGGTCCGCGGGCGATGGGATTGATCGAACTGGCGCCCAATGGCAAGGCCCATCTGATCCCAATCACAATCATGGTGAATGGCGAATTTTACGATGCCAGCGAGTACAAAGCATCGCCAGTGCCCATATCGCTCGATACCGGAATTGTTTATGAGGCGGTGAAGACAGGAGTTTCGCAGGGACTATTTACGGTAAAAGGCGCGATTGCGGGAACAAAGACTTGGCGAGGTGAAGGGACATGGGAATCTGAAGCTGAGATTAAGGCAGAGGAAGCTAAGAAGAAAGCGGCGGTGGCGGCGGCAAAGCTTGCAAAGAAGAAGCCCACCCTTGATGACGAGGGTGGTCCGCCGGTTTTGCGCCGGGCTGGAGCGGCTAAGTCGGGGGCGTCATCAGATAAGGCCGCACCGGACAAACCCGTAGCCGATGGCGCTAAGGCATCTGGATCTGTTCCTTCTGTGCCTTCCACAGGGTCGGCCTCGTCAACTGGTAACACTCTTCCCGCGGCAGCGGAAAAGCCCCCCACCGCGGGGGCATCGGATGTTCCTTCACCATCGTCTTCTTCGGACGAGGATGATCCGAACCGGCCGCAGCTTCGGCGGAGCAAGGCTCCGAAGGAGAAAGCGGAAAAAGAGGACGTTGAAGCACCCGCGACTGTTGCGCCGCGCGCCGACAAGAAATCTCCAGCAACAACTTCCCCGGTAGCATCGTCTGCCGGAATTCAAGTCATCCCCGCAATTTCTGATGCGGGCGGTCCTGAACCGCGTTCGTATGAGTTCAATATGAATCCGGACGAAGAGCGTCAGTTCCGCAACAAGATGCTGGCGATGGCAACGGCCGAAGTCGCTGCGCGAGCTAATTCTTTGAAGTCAGAAATACCCGCAACTCCCGTACATCACACGCCAGCCCGCAAAGGTAAGCCCGCGAAGTTGCCGGGTCCGACTTTGCGAGACATCCAGTTTCGTGTTTTCGATCTCTCGAACAGCAATGAGGCCGTAGTTGTGTTGACGGCGAAGGCGCAGATGCCCGCTTCGGAGGCTGATGGCAACGGAAGTTTGCCGGCCAACTATTTTCTTACTCTCGTAGCCCGTGAGGATATTTACGGAGAGCTTCACAAAGCGCTCTCGAACGTCACGGACGATCAACATCTCGACGTTCTACCCCGGCTGGACTTGATTGACGCGGTAGATGTTGACGGAGATGGGCGCGGAGAGCTGCTTTTCAGAAAGGTCTCCGACGCGGGAAGCGGGTATGTGGTTTATCGCGTGATCGGGAATCAGTTATGGCCGTTATTCCAGGGTGCGATTGGGTGACGCAGTGACCGCAGCCAGACCTATAATCTTCACCGATGAATAAGGATCTTTCCAAGAGACTCGAGGCTCTTCGCGAACAGATTCGTCATCACGAGTATCGCTACTACGTTCTCGACGATCCCGAAATCGCGGATGCTCAATTCGATCAGCTTATGAATGAGCTGAAAAGAATTGAGGCCGAGCATCCTGCGCTCGTCACTCCTGATTCTCCTACGCAACGGGTTGGCGGAAAGCCTCGCGAAGGATTTCTAAAAGCGCCGCATTCGTCGCCGATGTTGTCGCTCGATAACACATACAACGTAGACGATCTGCGCAAGTGGGAGCAGCGCGTACACGAGTTGGCCGGGCGCGAGGACATTGAATATGTTTGCGAACTCAAGCTCGATGGCATGTCCCTGGCCCTGCATTATGAAGATGGAAAGCTGGTTCGCGGCATCACGCGCGGCGACGGTACGGTGGGCGAGGATGTGACCCTGAATGTGCGGACCGTGCGGTCCATTCCACTTTCGATTTCTAAAGAAAAGCTGAAGAAAGCAGGCATCCCTGCGGACTTCGAAGTTCGAGGCGAAATGCTCATACCGCTCGCATCATTCAAAAAGATGAATGAAGATCGGGAAGCGAAAGGTCTTTCCGCGTTCGTGAATCCCCGAAATGCTACTGCCGGAACGGTTCGCCAGCTTGAGCCAAGTATCACCGCGCAACGCCGATTGGATTACTTCGCGTATTCGCTGCTGCAAAATGGCAACACTTATTTTGAGCGCCATTGGGAGACTTTGAAGGCGCTCGATGCAGCGGGATTCAAAGTGAATCCGGCTCGAACTTTGGCGGCGAATTTCGATGAGTTGTGGGCTTTCATTCAAAAAGAGGAAACTCGGCGCGAGACGCTGCCTTATGAAATTGATGGCATCGTCATCAAAGTGAATCAAACTTCGCTGCAACGTGAATTGGGGTTCACCGGGAAAGCGCCGCGCTGGGCGATCGCTTACAAGTATGCGGCAAGAGCGGGCGTTACGAAGATCGAAGACATTCTGGTGCAGGTCGGGCGAACCGGCAAGTTGACTCCAGTTGCGGCGCTAACGCCGGTTTTCATAGGGGGCACAACCGTCAGCCGCGCGACTCTTCACAACATGGATGAAATTGAGCGGCTGGGCGTCAAGATCGGCGATTCGGTGGAAGTCGAGCGTGGCGGCGATGTCATTCCGAAGATCACGAGAGTCGTGGATGATGAAGCCCATCCTCGCGGAAAGAAATTGTTTCACATGCCCGAGAAGTGTCCCATTTGCGGGACACATGTTGTGCGCACCGAGGGCGAAGTGGATTACCGATGCGTGAACGTCAACTGTCCAGCGAAACTTCGCGAGAGCATTTTGCATTTTGCATCGCGCGGAGTCATGAATATTGATGGCATGGGCGATGCCCTGGTAAACCAGCTTACTGATCGCGGGATCGTCAAAAATATCGCCGACGTGTATCTGCTGACTGAGGCCGAACTTCTAAAACTCGATCGGATGGGCGAGAAGTCTGCGCAGAATGTGTTGAGTGAAATTGAAGGCTCGAAAAAGCTCCCGCTGGAGCGAGTGATATTTGGGCTCGGTATCCGGTTCGTAGGCGAAAGGACAGCGCAATTTCTCGCCGAGCATTTTGGGTCCATGGATGCGCTCATGAACGCCAGTGAAAATGAACTCATCCAGGTAAATGAAGTTGGACCTCGCATCGCAAAAAGTATTGCAGAGTTCTTTCAGGAACCGAAGAACCGGGAATTGGTGGATCAACTGCGCAAAGCAGGATTGAAACTGGCGGGGGCGAAGAAACAACGCGGTACCAAGCTGGCCGGAAAGACCTTCGTGCTGACAGGGACTATGCCGCGATACAGCCGCGACCAAGCCAAGAAGATGATCGAAGATGCGGGCGGGCGGGTCGCAGGATCAGTCAGCAAAAAGACCGACTACGTGGTAGCCGGAGCAGATGCAGGATCAAAGTTGGACAAGGCTAAGGAATTGGGAGTTAGCGTGATTGATGAAAAGGCAATGGAGGAATTGCTAGGGAAGCCCTAGGATTATTGCAGACCGGACCAAGGAGTTAGCGTGAATTTGATGTTGGGCGCCGGATATGCGGTCGTCGGATTGGCTCTGATTTTATGGGCTACGCCCTTGTCCATCCGCCACAGCGGTTGGACTACTACTTTACGTGAGCGCCGTCCCAACGTTAACCCTCCGCCAACTCCAGAGTGGCGGGCACGCAATACCAAGATCATGACCATTATGTTTCGGGCCCTAGGGGTTGGCCTAGGCGCGCTCTCGGTCATGTATCTCTTGCCGCTGATCGTCGCGAACTCGCACTGAATTTCATTTTTTTCAACTGTTGTTTGACTAAGAGATCTCAAATATGTAGCATAGTCGTACCAGTTTGCTCTTAGGAGCAGACCTTGGATTTCATGA
>PNAR01000169.1 GCA_003169715.1 Acidobacteriaceae bacterium
GAGGAAGTGATACATCGCCTGCTGCGGAGTCAAACGCGAGATCGGCGGCAGCACCCCGAAAGCATCCGCGGTCAAAAACAAAAGATTTCTGGGATGGCCACCGATGCCGGGAATAACGCTGTTCTCAATGAATTCGATGGGATAGGCCGCTCGCGTGTTCTCGGTGATGCTGTCCGCGTTGTAGTCCGGCGCGTGCGTGTGCGGATCAATCACCACGTTCTCGAGCACGCAACCGAAGCGGATCGCATTATAGATTTGTGGCTCGTTCCGGCGCGAGAGCTTAATGCATTTCGCATAGCACCCGCCTTCGAAGTTGAAGATTCCATTTTCACTCCAGCCGTGCTCGTCATCACCGATCAGCCGCCGCGTTGGGTCGGCGGACAAAGTAGTCTTGCCCGTGCCTGAAAGTCCGAAGAATAGGGCTGTGACGCCGTCGTCCCCGATATTCGCCGAGCAATGCATGGGGAAAACATTGCGCTGCGGCAGCAAAAAATTCATAATTCCGAAAATGCATTTCTTCATCTCACCGGCGTAAGAGGTTCCGCCGATCAGCACGATGCGGCGGGTAAAATTCACCAGAATAAAAGCTTCGGAATGAGTGCCATCCCGCTTCGGATCAGCGTGAAAATCCGGGGCTGAGATCACGGTAAATTCCGCTTTATGCGTCTTCAATTCCTCGGCGGACGGCCGTATGAAAAGCTGGCGCACAAATAAATTGTGCCAGGCATATGGATTGACGAAACGGACCGGTAGCCGGTATTTGGTGTCAGCGCCACAAAAAAGGTCCTGCACAAACAGTTCGCGGTCCTGCAAATGTTCCATTACCCGCTCGTAAAGGGCGTCAAACCTTTCCGCGTCGAAGGGCTGATTGACTGGACCCCACGCCACTTTGCTTGAAGTGATGGCGTCTCGCACAACAAACTTGTCTTTGGGAATCCTGCCGGTGTAATTCGTGTAAGCAACTAACGCGCCGCGAGCTGAAAACTGGGCTTCATTTCGCGCAATCGCATGTTCCACCAAAGCCGCTGGAAGAAGATTAAAACGCACTCTATCGCCGTGTAGAAGATCTGCGATATCTCCGATATGCATTGCAGTCGCCATAAATTCTCCGAACATTCATTGTCCGCCTTTGGATGAGATATTCCAACAGCATCGAAGGCCACAAACCGACCGGTCGGGCTACAGCTCCCGATTGTTGCTTCCCGCATAATTGCCGGAACGCTTAACCGTCGTTACGAACCGTCAGCACGCGAAACAGCGCCACAGAATGATTGACCAAAAGACCCTCTCTGTTGATGTGATTTAATAGGGGGAACACTCAATCATGCCTTCCGCCCGCACAAATCTGCGCCGCCGCGTCAAGAAACTCCATCGCAATCTGCGGGGGTTTCGGGGCATTGCGCGTGCTCTTCTCTCGACCGATCATCCCCTGCTGGCTCATATCATTCCGATTCGGCGCTGCAATCTTGCCTGCGAATACTGCAATGAGTACGACGATTTCTCCAAGCCGGTTCCGCTGGAAACGATGTTTCAGCGCGTGGACAAACTGGCTGCGCTCGGAACATCAGTTGTCACCATCAGCGGTGGCGAGCCGCTGTTGCACCCCGAATTGGATGAGATCATTCGCCGCATCCGCAAGAACGGCATGGTTGCGGGAATGATCACGAATGGTTATCTGCTGGTAGCTGAGCGGATCGAGCGGCTGAATCAGGCAGGACTCGAATGGCTGCAAATCTCCATTGATAACGTCACGCCGGATGATGTTTCTAAAAAAAGCTTGAAGGTTCTCGATAAGAAACTTCAACTGCTCGCCGAACATGCCGATTTTCACGTGAACATCAATTCCGTCGTGGGCGGCGGCGTCTGCAATCCGCAGGATGCGCTCACCATCGGCAAACGGGCGCTGGAACTGGGATTCACTTCCACCGTCGGCATCATTCATGACGGCAGTGGGCAATTGCAGCCGCTCGGCGGCGAAGAGCGGCGCGTCTATCATGAGATGAAAGCGATGGAGAAAAGCAGCTTCACCCGAATTAACGGCTTTCAGGACAACATTGCGCAAGGACGTCCCAATGAATGGCGCTGCCGCGCCGGCGCGCGTTATTTATACATTTGCGAAAACGGACTCGTGCACTATTGCTCGCAGCAGCGCGGATATCCCGGCACCCCGCTGGAAAAATACACCGTCGAAGACATCCGCCGCGAATACCTCACCGAAAAAGGCTGCGCCCCGCATTGCACCGTTTCCTGCGTGCATCAAGTCTCGGTCGTAGACGCCTGGAGGGGACGCCAGCATCCCGCGCCAGCCGCGGCGAGTACGGGATTAGTGCAGATCGAATGATCGAGGGTGCCCTTTGATCTTTCAGGACGTTGTACATTCGCAGAGAACTGAAAAATTAGCAGTACTCGGGGCGGTGCGAAAGTGCAAATCGGATGTAACGATTTGCAAGGTGTGGACTTATCGCGCCGTCTTTTGCACGGCCCGGTAGCCAATGGGGATCGAAATTGCCACGTTGTCATCGGTACAACGTCTGGAGGGATCACAGGCACCGTCAGAGCGGGAAGAGAGGTGGGTCACCAGCCCTACTTAAATATGGTGCTTTCTATGTTGCTTGACTTTATCAAACACTGGGATCGTCTCCTTCAACGAAAGCAATTGTTTTCATGCCTCCCCGATAAAATGCGGGCCAAATCGTGATTCTCGGAGTTATAGGCGATACGCATCTCGGGTGCACGGATTATTCCCGCAAGCGCAGGGCGGACTTTTCGGTAGCGTTTTGCAACGCGATACGACTCTGCCGGGATCAGGGCGCGGAAGCCATCGGCTTGTTAGGCGATGTTTTTGACTCGGCGGCGACCCGCCGCAATGTAGATGCCTTTGCTGAACTTCTTCGCGACATTTCCGACCAACTGATCGAGCTAAAGCGGAACAATATTCCGCTAATCGCTATTCCCGGAAATCACGAATACGGACGGGGACGCGAAGGGGGCGAACTTGGCGTTTTGGAACACCTCGGTTTCGCCCACGTCTTACGGGGTACTGAAATTGATCTTGGGCCGGTCAGAGTCTGTGGAGTTCCTTGGCAAAACACACCTGCCCAAATTCCTATCTTTGTCGATAAGCTCCGGCGAAAGTTTGGCAACGGGCAGCGCCAAATCCTGCTGCTCCACAACTTCATTGCCGGCGGACAATACATGCCGAGCGAATATTGTGAAATAGACCCGAAAGAACTCCAAGGCTTCGACCGCGTCTTCGTAGGCCACCATCACGTTTACGAGGTAGTCGGCCATTGCATCATTCCGGGCTCGACCGAGACTCAAAACATGCTCGACAAATCGGACAAATGCGTCGTGTTGTATGACTCTGACTCCGACACCGTCTCTCGACACCTGCTGCCCAAAACGCATGACGTGCTAATTTTCAGATATGACCTCTCCAATCTCTTACCCCAGGATGTGGTTGCCGCATTGTCCCGAGATCTCGACTCCAACAAGCACTGCAAGCAGCCATTCGTTTATGTGGAAGTGCGCGGTACGATCCTTGCCAATCAGGTCATCAGCAAGCCCGAACTGACTGCGGTTCTTCGGGAACGCGATCTTCTCGACTACTGCATTGACCTCCACTACTCGACTCAATCCAAATCGGCCAGTGAGTCGCGACGGGGGGCCTCCATCGAACAGATTCTGCATCGCGCCTTTCCTGGGAAAGAGCTTGCAAAAGCAAAACAGTACCTTGCTTACGATGAAGGCGAGAAGCTCTTTACCGACATTCGGGAAAGGATACTTTCTGATAATTAAGACCCTAAGTCTGGATGGTTTTCGGTCGTTCTCAAATGCCCGCTTGGATTTTCTTCCGGGCCAAAACTACATTTTCGGCCAAAACTGGCAAGGCAAGAGCAGTATTGTTGACGCGATCGGCTTTGCCCTCTTTGGACTAGATGTATTCCCAAGGAAAGTTGCGGGCACGACGGTCAGCGCCGATCACCTGGTCAATGAGGATTCTCGCAAGGCTAGGGTTCAACTGGATTTTGTTTTCAATGATGAGTCTTACAGCATCGAGCGCATCCTCCCAGGCCGACAGGTAACGCTCAAAAACGGCGATGAGATAGCTGCCACAGGGACAAAGACCGTCAACGAGAAGCTAAACGCACTCCTCGGTGTTGACGTGAAGCTATTTCAGAACATCTTTTACTCTGACCAAGACGAACTCAGAAAGAGCCTGGAGTTTTCGCCCGAGGAACGCCGCGTCTTTATCGAGCGGCTCCTTGGAGTTCAGGAATGGAAAGAGCGCATTGACTTGCTGCGTTCGGCAAGACGGTTTTTGAATTCCTTTCTGGAGGATTTGACAGCAGGCCGCCTTGGAGCGTTTTTGAGCCACGTCGAAGAATTGGAGTATGACGTCGAGAAACAAAAAGCAGCGTTACTCGACCTACAGCAATCCACCCGAGAACTTGGACGCACTTCACCCCGCGACATGGCCGCATTGCGCGTAGCCGAAGGGAAATCCGACGGAGCCATCGCACGCCTTCAACATAACCAGGTCGAATTGAGCACCAAGCTCGCTATCGAGGAACGCCTAAGGCTTGGCGTGAGTAAAGGCAGATGTCCCACCTGCACTCAACTGATACCCCGTCCACTTCGAGTCTCACCGCTTAAAGCGTTGGGCCAGACAATTCGTGTCTTCCGTGCAGAACTCACGAAAATCGGACGCGCCTTGCAGAAATTAGAAATGCAGTCTTCCAACGCAGATTTTGACCAGTCCTATGAAGACGTTGCAGATTTGCGAGAGGCGAAAGCAACCTATGAAGCAGCACGAAAACAGGTTGCTAAGGACGAAGACCGCCTGAGAAAACTTCGACTACAAGCAAAGACATTCGGCAAGAAACCGCAACAAGTAGACCGCACCAAGGGGGAAATAGCTTTCCTTGAACGGCTAGAAAATGCCATTCAAGACTTTCGCCGCCTTCTGCGCAAACGCCTTGTCAAACAGTTGATGATTGGCACAAATGATCTCCTGGCGCGATTTCACGACGGAGACAACGACTCTGTCGTCAAAATTGATGAAGAACTCAATATCGCGGTTGCACTTCACGGCCGCGAAGTGCCCATCTTCAATTTGAGCGGCGCAGCAAAAGACATCCTCGCACTTGCCCTCAGGTACGGTCTGCTACGTGTTGCTGCCGGGGGCATTAGCTTTTTCATCCTTGATGAACCAACCCGCCACATGGACCCTTCCAACTGCCTAAAACTCAAGGGCCTCTTCAATGATCTACTCGATTGCCAACTAATTGTGGTCACCGTCAATAGTGAGTTCTCCGATGCTGCCGGACGCCATTTCATGGTTGCCAAGGATAAGGCGTTCCACTCTGTCATAGCCGAATCGTGGTAGAGAACATCCAGCAGCAGGCTGCGCGTCTTTCTTTCACTCCGCGGCGCTCAGGTGGTCGCCGGGTGCCCCAGGTCTCGCGGCTTTTGGGAGACCTGGGAATCCGACAACCCATACAATCAACGGGATCATGAAGAGCGCAAACAATACGAAAAAGCGATCCAGGACAGACTGGAAGCGGGTTGATGCACTTCGGGATGAAGACATAGATTTCTCGGACATGCCCGAACTCGGTCCGGACTTCTTTGCGCGCGCGATAATCTGGCCGCGACCGAAGAAGCAGATTACGTTGCGGATTGATCCCGACGTGCTGACGTTTTTTCGCAAGCAAGGCAGGGGATATCAATCAACAATCAATGCCGTCTTGAGGAAGTATGTCGAGGCCCGCAAGCATCGCGTGGGCTGAAGATTTCCCCCGAAGAACAATCCAAATGATGGGTCTTCCTTACTGGCAGGACTCATACAGCGGAGCTCCCGGCACTTTGCCTCCCACTTCTCGCAAAAGACGCGAGAAATGGGGCACCCCCGGTTGGGCGACAGCCGACGAAGGTCAAAACCTCTCGCGAAGAACGCGCTTGTATTTGCTACTTCTTGGGTTGCGCCGTCGGCGGTAACAGGCCATTCAATCGCAGATACATTGCGGCGGCGCCATAATGGTCGGCCCAGTTGCTGGCCATTCCGATCCAGGCCCATGCGCGCGGTTGCTTGCGACCGCCGAATGCTTCAATCGTATCGCCGAGCTTAGAGTCGTCGGCTTTGCTGACGGCGCTCTCGCAAAAATCAAAAGACGCCTTCAGCGCGGTCACCAGCTTGTCCTTGCTATCTGTGTCTTTCAGTTCCTCTGTCTTGGGCTCGGCAACGTCTCCCGCTTTCGCGCACAAAAAATTATTGGCCTCAGTGATGTGCATAGCCAAATGCCCAAATGTTTCCTGTAACGGAGTCGGCCTGAAATTGAATTTGTCCGCGGGCATTTCTTCCACCGCCGCGACGAGATTTTTATGCTGGCGTGTCAGCATATCCTTAATCACCGTGGACACGGGATTCTTGTTCTGCTGCGCAAAGCTGGGAATCGCCATTGTGATCACAACGAACGTCAATATCGGAAGCATGCCCGAATGCCCTTGTTTCATCATTATCACCTCGCCCTTTCGTTTTTCTCTCCCAGATTTTTGTGGCCTACGAGAACGCAGCACCCAACCCCGCGCTGACCAGCGTAAACAGGACATACCATCCGAACACCAGAGCCATTGAGGTTGACCTCTTTACCTTGCCTACGACCGAAAAGCCTATAGCCGTGAGAATGAGCGTCCAAATGATAAAAATATCCAGCGCCGTTCCCACGGAGTAAAGAAAATGCGAATTCTCGGGATTCAAGAAATAGCCCAGGTTCGTCGCAACCGGATTTTGAAGCGTGAATGAGTCTGGAGCGGCGCCCGCGAGGATGGAAACGATCGCCAGGATTGACTTCAGTATTCCCGGAAGGCTCGCATACATAATGATTGCGTAACTCCGCGAATATGACACGTTCGCCCCGGCGCCGAATTTGAAAGTGGCAAACAGGACTGCCGCAATGATGGCGTTCCACAGCAAAAGGAAAATCGAGAAACCATAGGCGATATTGCGGGTCCATTTCGCCTGCGTTTCAATTGCGGCATTACGTTGCGCTGGCGGCATGTCTCCGATTCTTTGGGACGCCCTGGGAGAGGTTTGAATCTGGTTTTCGGTGACCTTGCGAAAACCGATCCTCTGATCTACGACATAAATAAAGCCAATGCCGATAATGGCCAACAGCAACCACGGCGCCCACCAACTCGCGCTACGGCGGAGATCGGCGAAAGTTTTCGAAGGAGCGATAAACGTATCAATAATGCGCTCGGGTTCAGAAAGAGCGGGGATAGGTTCTGGAGCGGATAATGGAGTCAGTGGTAAAGCGGCCATTCGTTCTCCTCCGTTTGCCGAGACGCATTGTAGCCCGATGGCCGAAAGCAAACAAGAAAAAGAAAGGAAAATTCGCCGCGCCACCATACGGTTGCTATTGAGCTTCGCTCAACTGGACAGCCGAGGGCGGCTGTCCCTGCGCATTTTGCGCTGCGCGCTAAACGGCGATTTCCGGCGTAGCTTCGATCAAACTTCTGGTGTAAGGATGCGTGGGTTTTGTTGTGACTTGTTCGGTCGTTCCAACTTCTACGATCTTGCCCCGATACATCACGGCGATTCGATTCGCCAGATAGCGAACCACCGGCATGGAATGAGAGATGAATAAGTAAGTCAGTCCGAACTCGCGCTGCAATTTCGCCAGAAGATTGACGATTTGCGCGCCTACGCTGACATCGAGCGCAGAAACCGGCTCGTCGGCAACGATGAATTCCGGTGAGATCGCAAGTGCGCGAGCGATGCCGATGCGCTGCCGCTGNNACCGGCTCGTCCGCGACGATGAATTTGGGCCGCAAGGCCAGGGCTCGGGCGATCACGATGCGCTGGCGTTGGCCTCCGCTGAACTCATGTGGAAAGCGCCGCACGGCCGATTCGTCGAGCCCTACCGCACGGAGCAATTCCATAACTCGAATGCGGCGAGTTGAGCGGGTAAATCTTTCGCGCCCGTCGTTATTGATAACTTCTTTATGAATAATAAGTGGCTCGCCGACTATATCTTCGACTCTCATGCGAGGATNNGGATCCTGAAATATGATTTGCATGTCGCGGCGCAGGCGGCGCATCTCTGGCCCGCTAGCGGGAAGAAGCTCGCGGCCATCAAAGTGGATGCTGCCTGAGGTCGGCTCG
Source organism: Acidobacteriaceae bacterium (assembly GCA_003169715.1). GTDB lineage: Bacteria > Acidobacteriota > Terriglobia > Terriglobales > Acidobacteriaceae > PALSA-188. The sequence continues at coordinate 8,168 of PNAR01000169.1, forward strand.
ATGAGGCGCAGAACTAATCTTCCCAGAGTGCTTTTTCCGGAGCCGGATTCGCCTACCAGTCCCAGCGTTTCGCCCGGTTCGATGCTGAAAGATACATCATCCACCGCGCGAACCTCACTCGTCGCGCCGCCGCCAAAAATGGACTCGCCTAGCGGGAAGACCTTCGTCAAACCGCGAACTTCAACCAATGGCATCATCGGATGGTAGCAGAGCCTTAAGTTTGCTCGCCCCCATTGGTGGAGTCGTCAGCAGGCAGGTAGAATAGCGCTAATGTCAACATTGCCTCTTCCTATAGCGGCTTTTGTCGCCGGGCTGGTGTCATTTTTGTCGCCCTGCGTGCTTCCGCTGGTTCCGGGCTACGTATCTCTAATTTCCGGAGTCGGCGTCGAGGAACTCAAGTCTCAGCAAACAGGATTGCTGCGCAAGGTAATGCTCAATTCGGTTGCCTTCATTATAGGTTTCAGCACGGTATTCATTGCGCTGGGCGCGATTTCTACCGAAGTCGGCCAGGTAATGGCTCGTTACAAGTCAGTGCTGGCGCAGGTAGCCGGAGTGGTTATCATTCTTTTCGGCTTACATTTGACCGGCATTCTTCGGATTAATGCGCTCTACTCCGACAAGCGCTTGCACAACATGAAAGGCGGCAGCACGGTCGGAGGCGCTTTCCTGATCGGATTCGCATTTGCCTTTGGATGGACTCCGTGTGTGGGACCAATTCTGTCAGTAATTCTGGGCTTTGCTGCCGCTCAGGATTCGGTGGCTAAAGGGGTTCTTTTACTCGCAATCTATTCAATGGGGCTGGCGGTGCCATTTCTACTCACTTCTCTGGGGATTGAACGTTTCCTGAAATTTTACAGCCGGTTTAAGACACACATGCACGCGTTGGAAGTAGGCAGTGGCGGGTTATTGATTGTGCTTGGGATTCTGCTGATTTTTGGCCGGTTCACACTGCTGGCGAATTATTTTTCATTCTTAAGACGATTTTCTTTATGAGCGAACGGGGAGTTTTCGTGAAACGTGATCCAGTCGTCATTATTGTAGTCGTAATGGTTGTCACGCTTATGCTGGTGTTCGGCATACGAAAGTCGCGGCGTGCGTCCCCTCCCGCTCAAGCAACCACGAGTGGTATGAAGATGGCGCCTGACTTTACTTTGCAATCTCTTGACGGAAAAACTGTGCACCTTTCCGATTTTCGTGGAAAAGCGATCCTGCTGAATTTTTGGGCGACGTGGTGTGAGCCCTGCAAGGTGGAAATGCCCTGGATCGTGGATTTGCAAAAGAAGTATGCGTCTCAGGGATTGCAGGTGGTCGGGGTCGCAATGGACGACGCAAGTCCTGACGAAATTACGAAATTCACCCAGCAAATGGGGGTGAATTACCCGGTTGTGATTGGGAAAGACGAAGTCGCCGACTCTTACGGAGGACTTCCATTCCTTCCGACCACTTTTTATATCGGACGCGACGGCAAAATCGTCGACAAGGTCCTGGGGATCAAAGGACGAGGCGAGATCGAGGACGACATCAAGAAGGCGCTGGCTGAAGGTCAGAACGTACCAGCGCAGAAGACCGGCTTCTAGTTATTGAGGGTCGGGCACTACCTGGTGGCTTGTCAGAATCGAGTTTTCGTAAACTGCCAGAATCAGAAGGCATCACAATATGAATCCGTCGAAAACGATATTAATTCTGATCGCGCTACTGTCCGCTAATGCCATTGCTCAAGAGTCCTTCGGGCGAAAATCGCCTTCTGTCACAATGGCGCCGGTGCCGGTTGAGAGCGTCACTCGAGGTAAATCAGGAACCATCGCCTTACGATTTCGTGTGGCGTCGGGTTTCCATATTAATTCCAACACTCCGAAAGAGGAGTATCTCATTCCCACGGACCTCAAGCTTGATCCTCCGACCGACATTATTGTCGGAAAAGTCACCTATCCTCCTGGGGTTGATGCCAGCCTTCCGTTCGCCCCCGACGAAAAGCTCAGTGTTTACACTGGGCCCTTTGATTTGGCGGTGACGGTTCGGCCATTGGTGTCAGTGCCGCCGGGAAAATATTCTTTTCGGGGAGAATTGAAATATCAGGCTTGCGACAACGCCGCCTGTTATCCGCCGAAGAAATTGCCGGTTGAATTTGAGGTAAAAGTAGTGAAGGCAGCGGCTGCCCCGAAGAAAAATCCGGCACAAAGCCCGAACGTGCACCGGTAGGGGCTGATGCCGGCCATCTGTTATTTTTCAGGTCTTCGTTGCGAGAAGGCGCACACAATAATGAGTCTTTATGCGGAAGATAGGGATCTTTCGACTGCGCATGTCCGCTCGCAAGCGAGCGCACATACTCCGCTCAAGATGACAATTTAAGTTTTTGTGGGCCGACGGTGTGGGTTTTGTTAGCCGACTACCGAATGCTTCTAAAACGGAATCTCTTTCAGTCTCTTGACTGTTCTGTCTTTGCCCAGCGCCATCATTACTGCGAAGAGGCTCGGTGCGACTCCCTGACCTGTCAATGCCACCCTTGCGCCATTGATTAGTGCCCCAGCCTTGACATTTTTTTCGGCGGCCAAATCACGCAGTAATTTTTCCATGCCGGGTTCGCTGAAGTCGTCACAGGTTTCATAGCGTTGCGCCAGCTCTATCAAGATCTGCCGGACCGATTCATCTTTTAGAAATTTCGCGGTAGCCGCGGGATCGGTTTCGAAGTCATCCGTGAAGAATGCCCGGAGCGAAGTTGCGAAGTCTTTCAGGCTGCGCGCGCGAGGTTTCAACAACTCGATCGTCGCGAGAAGCGATTGCCGATCGTGAATTTGATTCTTAATACCGGCCTTAGCCCATTCTTCTTCGATGAGCGGCAAAAGCTTTTCCGAAGGATAAGATCGAATGTATTCAGTATTGAACCAATCGAGCTTGGCGCGATCGAATACCGCATCAGAGCGCGAAATGGCGTTCAAATCGAATAGAGAAATTAATCGCTCATCACCCAGAATCTCCGGGGTCCCTTCTGGAGCGGTCCATCCCAACAGTGCAAGAAAGTTGCGAAACGCTTCTGGAATGATGCCTTCCTCCCGATACGCGAGGACGCTGGTTGCGCCATGCCGTTTGCTGAGCCGCGTTTTGTCGGGGCCCAGAATCAGGGGGACATGCGCAAATATTGGCATCGGCACACCTAATGCCTCATAAATCATCACTTGCTTGGGTGTGTTCGAAATATGATCGGCCCCTCGGATTACATGGGTGATTCTCATTTTAATATCATCCGCGACGACACTCAGGTGATAGGTCGGGCCATTGTCAGAACGGAGAAGGACAAAGTCCTCCACCTCAGCGTTCGCGAACTCGACGCGCCCGAACACCGCGTCGTCGAAAGCGGTGCTTCCGGATTGCGGCACTTTAAAACGAACTACGGCAGCTTCCCCTCCTGACTTGCGGCGGGCGGCTTCTTCACTGGAAATATTCCGGCATGTGCCGTCGTATCGCGGCGGCCGTCCTTCGGCGGTAGCTTGGGCACGGCGGATCTCCAAGTCTTCTTTCGAGCAAAAACAATAGTAAGCGTGTTCGGAGGCCAGCAATGTTGCTGCAACACCGCGATAAGTCTCGACACGATCCGTTTGGAAAAAAGGACCTTCATCCCAATTCAGCCCAAGCCAGCGCATCCCTTGCAAAATACCTTCCACCATTTCCGGGGTCGAACGCTCGGCATCCGTATCCTCAATGCGAAGAATAAGGGTGCCGCGGTAATGTCGCGCATAAAGCCAGTTGAATAACGCGGTTCTGGCGCCCCCGACGTGCAAGTATCCGGTGGGAGAGGGCGCAAAGCGCACACGCGGACGCGACCCTGCGATTGAGGCCGGTACGCCCAAACTATCGGGTGATAAAGGCATAAGAACAGAAGTCTCGCATCCTAAGGTCGCGGGAAGTCATCGCCAAGACCAGAGATTTCAGTGGCAAAACCTGGCTCTCCAAACGAGAAAAGGTCCATCGGCCAGCAGGCTATTGTCTTGCTTCAATCTGTGTGAAAACATGAAGAATATCATTAGTGAGACGTTGAGAAATAAATTCGGGATACTGCTCTTAGCCGAATGAATAGCATCGCTATTGGCGTGGTGATCGTGCCGGGGGTCGTTGCCCTCCTGCTGTTCCTTGTCTTCACATATCTCTATGAGCAGAGCCGACAGGCATATTTTCGCGCGTGGCAACTCGGCTGGGCGGCCTATACGCTGCACTTCGCGCTGGACGCATGGGGCATTTTCCGCGGATATACAGCCGTCACATCATTATTCACCTCTTTGCTATTGGTGGCGATGGCCCTTTGCATCTTCGTCTCGACGCGATTGATGCACAAGACATCGGGGTCGCAGCGGCGCGAGAAATTCCGGCTTCGCTGGTACGAAATTCTTCTCGCGCTGGCGGGATTCGGCCTTGCCTGCTGGAACTTAAGAGTGCATACGGCGGGCGGTACCTTCAATTCTGGGGCTCTTATCGCGCCTCACTTTCGCATCGAGATTGGTCTCGCGGTCGTTCTTCTTTATTGTTCGTTCTATTTCTACAAGTTTGGGAGTCGCAAGAATTCGCTCGCATTTACGCTGTTGGCGCTTTCTCTGGCTTTTTGGGCGATCCTCATCGCCTTCGGCGAGTTTCGAATCCCCGTGGCTTCTACATTTGGGATTACCGGCGACGTTCTTGGCCCCATTCCGCAAATGCTACTGGGCATCGCGATGGTTATGGTTCTTTTTGAGAATGAGCGCGACGCCGTTCAGGAAAATGCGCTCGCCTTTTCGTCGCTCGGCGTGGACCCGACGCGCCTGCTCACCGCCGAGGATCTGGTTCCAACCATGCAAAATATTTTAGACCGCCTGGTAGCTCCGCTTCCGACGGAGCGCGCGGTTATCTGTATCAGCGAGCGCTGGCGCGCGATTCTGCCATCCGTCCAGCGGGGATTTTCCGGGGACTTCCTCAGTGAGATGGAGAAAAGCGGGGCGGGAGAATATGTCCAGGAGCTTGCGTACCGCCGTGGCGGCTTCGTCACTTTCCAAAATGTTACCGAGATGACCGAACCCCTGCCGGCCCTGCCAGGCGAAGGGTTCGAGCATTTTCACCGAATACTGAAGGACTCGGGCATCCGAAACCTCACCGCGGTGAGCCTGCAAACCCGGGAACATAACTTTGGCGTGATTTTGTTTCCTCATGCCGAACGCCGTGTTTTTGGCGCGTCGAATTTGCGGCTTTTGATCGGGCTGGCGCTGCAAATTGGTTTGACGCTCGAAAACTACGTGGTCATGCATGGTTCCCAGCGCCGTACCAAAGAATACGCGCTGCTGACACAGATCGGACAAGTCATCAGCTCACGCCTGGATCAAGACGAGGTTTTGCGCGCTATTCAGGAAGAACTGGGGCGCATTTTTGACACCAGCAACTTCTTCGTGGCGTTCCGGGACGGAGACAATCTCCGCTTCGAGTTGGAGATTCAGAACGGCGTGGTTCTGCCAAAGCATTCGCGGAAGATAGACAACGGTTTAACGGAACACATTATTCGAACTGGTGAGCCGCTCTTAATAAGCTCAGAGATTGATAAGGTGCGGGAGCGGTTGGGGACGACCTTTGTGCCGAGCCGTCCATCGAAGTCTTTTTGCGGAGTACCAATAGTCTTTGCCGGCAAGTCCGAGGGAGTTATGGTTGCGAGCAGTCCCGACCGTGAGTTCGTATTCGAACAGCGCGATCTGGAAATCCTTCAGACAGCGGCGGGGCAAGTCTCGGTTGCCGTCGAGAACGCGCGCCTGTTTGCCGAAGAGCAACGCCGCTCAAAACAATTCGCTTTCCTCAACAACATATCGAAGACCGCCATTTCGAGCGAAGATGCCGAGCAAATGCTGGCCGAAATCGTCGGACACATCCAACGTAATTTTAATTTTGACCACATCGGAATCGGCATTCTTGATTATGCGACCAAGGATATCGAGATCAAGGCGGAAGCCGGCGCCACCGCAAAAGCTCTGGGCATGCGAATACCGCTCGGAACCGGAATTCTGGGGCGGGTAGCGCGCACAGGCGAAACCGCTTTGATCCAAACAACCGGCGATGGGCATCTTCAAGGCATCCTGCCGGAATCCCGGGCTGTGCTGTGTATGCCGATCACTTATGGGGATAGCCTGATGGGAGTTCTCAACGTCGAGAGCCGTAATGAGGATGCCTTCACGCCCCAGGACGTCATGGTCATGAATACCCTGGCCGATCTGCTGGCGACTGCACTTCACAATTCATTTGTTTTCCAGAAGCTTCAGCAGCAGTCCATCACGGATGGACTCACGGGAATCAAGACGCGGCGGTTTTTTTGGGAAGCGTTGTCATCGGAGTGGAAACGAGCATCGCGCTCCGGGCGTCCATTTTCGGTGGTGTTGATTGATCTCGATAAATTTAAGGAAGTAAATGACACGTTGGGGCATCTGGAAGGCGACCTGGTGCTGGTGCGTGTAGCCCGACTGCTCGAACAGAAGTGCCGGCAGTCGAACGTGGTTGCGCGTTATGGAGGCGATGAGTTCATCATCCTTATGCCCGAAACCGGGGTGGATCAAGCGCAAATACTGGCGGAACGCCTGCGCTTGTGGCTTGCCGCCGATCCGATGTTGAGCGAGCACCACGTTACAGGCAGTTTTGGCGTCGCCAGTTTCCCGGTCCATGGTTTTTCAAGCGAGGACATTATCCGCGTCGCCGATGCTGGCATGTATGTTTCCAAGCACGCCGGAGGCGACCAGGTCTCGACTGCTGAACAGTTTGGTGGGGACGAAAACGGTGCGGTCCAGCGCCAGCTTATCTCGGGATACATTGAGGGCTTTCTTCAGCGGGAGCACACCGGCCCCGAACATTTGGAAGAACTTATAAACACCCTTCAGAAGTTTTGTGGCACCGATGAGGGCTGCAACCAGCAACTGCTGAAAGAATCCATTACCGCATTAACCCATGCAGCGGAACTCCGTGAATTGAGCGGCGCGGGGCATGGAGAAATGGTGAGCCACTATTGTGAGGTTATGGCGCGCGCGCTGGCTTTTTCGACGGAGGAAATTAGTGAACTCACATTCGCGGGAAGGGTGCATGACGTCGGAAAGATTATCGTGCCTGAGCGAATTCTGAACAAGCCGGGTCCGCTTACAGATGATGAATTCTATTTGGTTAAAATGCATGCGCGCGTGGGATCGGAAATCATCGCCACCTTGCCCCAAAGCGGAATGATGGTGAAAGCTATCGAATGCCATCACGAAGCCTTTGATGGCACAGGTTATCCCGCGGGTCTTCGCGGTGAGGAAATTCCACTCTGGGGACGCATCCTCTCGGTGGCGGACGCGTATGTAAATATGACTTCCGATCGTACTTTTACCAACGCGAAAAGCACCGATCAGGCCCTTCTCGAACTGGGAAAAATGAGTGGCGTTCGGTTTGACGGCATGCTGGTGCGGATCCTTGTACGCGAGTTGAAGGCGGAAAAGGCGTCATCGAATCTGTAAACCTCTATACCTCTTCATGCCATTAAACCTTGGGACGAATCTATCGTTATCCGGCAAAGTCGCTCTTGTCACTGGAGGATCTCGGGGAATCGGCGCAGCCATCGTCCGATTATTTGTGGCAGCAGGCGCTCTCGTGTTGTTCAACTATCAGAAGTCCAAGGCCGCCGCCGAAAAACTCGTCGAAGAACTGGGGAACGAGAAATGTGCTGGTGTCGAGTGCGATCTTTCTGGGACAGGCAGCGCGCAGGAACTCATAGGGGCGGTAGTGAAGCGATTTGGCCGGCTCGACATTCTAGTGGCGAATCACGGGGTCTGGCCCGCCGAAGACGCCCCGGTTGACGAGATGTCCGACGAGCAATGGTGCAAAACGGTTTCCATTAATCTCGATAGCGTTTTTGCTCTTGTGAAGCATTCTGTGAGCCAGATGAAGACCCAAAAGAAAATTGACTCGGCTTCCAGTGGACACATTGTGCTTGTAAGCTCCACTGCCGGGCAACGAGGGGAAGCCTTTCATTGCGATTACGCCGCCACCAAAGGTGCATTGATCAGCATGGTCAAGGGGCTTTCAACGGAACTGGCTCCGCATAAGATTTACGTTAACTGTGTTGCACCGGGATGGGTTGATACTGACATGTCCGCCGCCGCCCTAAATGATGCAAAGACCCGCGACAAAGTCCTGGCAACAATTCCCCTGGGCCGTGTTGCCACACCCGAGGAAATTGCGGCCCCGATACTTTTTTTGTGCACCCGGCACGCTGGATCCATCACTGGGGAGATTTTGAATGTAAACGGCGGGGCCGTGCTCGCCGGTTGAGACTTCTGGTAGTGGGTCAGTTTCAATCCAAACTCACTTCGTAACCGGGAGCAGGTAGTGGCACCCTGGGTATTGGGTCAAGTTGCGAAACCAATCAACCACCAAGGACACGAAGTTGCACGAAGGAAACCGCCGAAGCTGGCCTCCGTGACCCTTCGTGTCCTTGGTGGTTGATTGGTTTTCCGCTACCGAGGCAAACTGACCCACTACCTGACTTCTATCTATCTATCTCTCTAATCGTCTTCGGAAGCAGCTAGAATGGCCG
>PNAR01000268.1 GCA_003169715.1 Acidobacteriaceae bacterium
GGCTACCTCACTCACCTTAATAGGCTAGCAGGCTCGCCAAGCGCAGGGTTGTTTCCAGCGATACCGGATACTTTGTTTCTTTGCCAGGTTGACTTAGTCCACAACCTTAGTCCACAATAACTTCATGGAAGTGAACATCCACGAAGCGAAGACCCATCTATCCCGTCTCCTGCAACGGGTTGCGGGCGGAGAAGAGGTAATCATTGCCCGGGCGGGTGTCCCGGTGGCAAAGCTGGTCGCGGTACAACCGAAAAATAAAACTCGTCCGTTAGGGTTCGCTCGAGGCGAAGTATGGGTTGCGGACGATTTTGACGCACCGCTGCCCGACGACTTGCTCAAGGAATTCTATGGAGGCGAACTTCCGGAACTCGTAAAGACCCCCAACCGGAAACACAAGTGAAGTATTTACTCGACACCGGTATCTGGCTGTGGAGTATTGGCGAAGTGGAGCGAATCGCGCCAAAAGGCCGGGAGATATTGACGAACGGGCAGGAAGAAATATACTTATCAGCCGCAAGTTCGTGGGAGATTAGCATCAAGGCAGGGTTGGGGAAACTGCACTTGCCCGCGCCTCCCGCCCAGTGCATACCGTCATTTATGGCGAGGCAAAACCTGCTCCCTCTTCCAGTTACTCACGCCCATGCGGTGAAGGTATACGATCTTCCCCCACACCACCGGGATCCTTTTGATCGCCTGATTCTGGCGCAGTCAATTGTGGAGGAAATGACTATCCTCACGGCTGACAAAACGTTCACAAAGTACCCGGTTGAAACCCTCTGGTGCGGAACATAGGGATACGATCCTTCGTCCGGCCTCTCTCTACACACTTACCGGCTGCTTACTTCTTACCGACACCGGCGTCAGCCAACCAAACCGATCAGCCTTTTCACCGTGGACGATAGCAAAAAATTCCTTATGAACGGCCTTGGTAATGGGCCCGACTATTCCCTTGCCGACGCTGATTTTATCCACAGAGCGNNTCGTCGGCGATGTACAGCATCTCGCGGGGAATACCCGCCTCGAGCACTGGAATTCCAAGATCGCGCGCAATTTTCAGAACCGAATCGCGAGTGATTCCTGGCAGCACCGAATTGCCGAGCGGCGCCGTCTGCAAGACGCCATTGCGAACCACAAATACGTTTTCCCCGGAGCCTTCGCTGACGTAGCCATTTACGTCAAGGGCTATTCCCTCCACGTAGCCGTTAATGGTGGCCTCCATCCGTATCAGTTGCGAATTCATGTAATTCGCCCCTGCTTTTGCCATTGCCGGAAGGGTATTAGGGGCAAGCCGCGTCCACGACGAAATACAGACGTCAACACCCAGATCGTCTTTACTTAGATACTTTCCCCAGGGATAATTTGCGATGTAAACCTCGACCGGGCAGCCCCCGGGAGAAACACCCGCATCGCCATAGCCGCGCAATGCAATCGGCCGGATGTAGCACGGCCATACGCCATTGGTATTAACAACTTCAACCATCGCGGAAACCAGCTCCTCGCGGGAAAAGGGTAAGTCCATGCGGTAAATTTTGGCGGAGTCGAGCAAGCGCTGCATGTGCTCCTGCGCCCGGAAAATGGCTGGCCCGCTGGGAAGTTCATAGCAACGCACGCCTTCAAATACCGATGAACCGTAATGAACGACGTGTGACATTACATGAATATTCGCGTCTTCCCAGCGGATCAATTTGCCGTTATGCCAGATTTTACCGGTCTTTTGAAGAGCCATAGAACCATCTCCCTTGCGCTTCTAATAAAAGTATAAATGCTGGATTAAAAGAAACGAAATTATTGCGAATGTCATTGTCGTGTTGAGCGAAGTTGAGTTTCCGCTCGCGGAAGCTCGGAGAGTCGAAACATCCCTATTCCATTCCATGCGCGATCTTGCATTTTGCCGATACCCCCCCAACTGTCACTGAAAGTAGGGACTCCTTCGACTCGGTTCTTCTTCGCAAACGAAGAAGAACCGTCGTTCAGAAAGACAGACAAACTCTTGGAGGCATATTTCTCAATCTTTCGGCGCCATTGCGTAGTAGCCATTCCTCGCCTGGATTTTGTAGTCTTTGCTGTTTGGCCTAATTTCGACTTTACGGAAGCTGCCATCTTTGGCGGTGTTAGTCGGGGTGTAACCAATATTGTACTGACTGCGAAGTTCGTTGGAGATCTGGTCGAAGGCCTCTTTCAATTTATCCGCCTTGTTTCCAACGTTTATGACCCGGCCGCCCGTTTCCTGGCTTAATTTTCTCATTTCTCCTTCGCCTGAGTAACCGCCGATACCATAAAAGCCGCGGTCGGCGCATAACAAGACATAGACGATACTGTCAGATTTCTGTGCCGCCTCAATCGCATCTTGAATCTTCAGCTGGCTACCCTGATCCTCGCCGTCGGTAAGGATAATCATGGCTTTCCGTCCAACCTGTTGCGCCAATTCGTCGTGAGACGCCAGGTAAATCGCGTCGTAGAGAACGGTGCCTTTAGGACCAGTCGGCCCGGTCGGGATAGGGCCGCCGCCCATGCCTGGAATCACTCCTCCCCCGCCACCAGTATTGATGCGCGCACTATTTAGTGCAGTCTTGAGTAAATGCACGGAGTTTGTAAAATCCTGCAACAAATCGGCATTGACATTGAAATCAATCACGAACGCCAGGTCTTTGTCGGTAATAATTTGGGACAGAAACGCGCCCCCAACCTGCTTTTCCATGTCCAGGACATTTATCTGACTTCCGCTCGAATCAATCAGTATGCCCAACGTCAGCGGCAAGTTCGATTCAGGGGTAAAGTACTTGATGGTCTGTGGCTTGCCATCTTCCAAAATTTGGAAGTCGTTCTTGGTAAGATTAGGAATCAGCGCGCCTCTCTTATCTTTGACGTTGAAGAAGAGTTGCACCACGTTCACGCTGACTTTCAAGGTTTCGGTAGGTTCGTCTTGATCTTTAGAATCCTGATTCTTGGAATCCTGGGAATCGGAAGCTCGCGGCGGAGGCGCATCGGCCCCACCCGATGTTTGGGCATAGCTGATAGAACCGAGGGGTATCGCTAGCATGCACAAAAGCGAGAACAGAACCGCTGGGAACCGCATTTTTAACATGGAAAGTATTCTCTCACTGTTTTTGTTAGTCTATTTCTATCAACATTAGATGCACCAAATGGCAGGATTCAGCATCCGATTCAATCGAAGCTGTGTCCTTCGATCCAGAAAGGTCTCGTTTTGCGTCAAAGAAGAATCTGGGATAGAAGCCTTGCAGGTCTCCTGGCCCTTTCGTTTTGCACGTTTACGGCCGTGTATTCGTCAGCCCAAAAGGCGCCACCGGGCAATCCCAATCAAGACATCCCGGATGCCCCGTCGGCGGTCAGGCCTCCTCAACCAGAGCCTCCTGCATCAGTTCCCGCTGCAACACCGGATCATCCAAGAGCCGAAAATCCACCCCCAAATGAGCCGCCTCCGAACCAGAATCCCGACCAGAATGGCACCCCCGATGCCCGGGGGACCGACCCCGAGGCTCCTCCCCCAGTGCCCGGCGTCAAGATGGTCCCTCCGAGCGGACAGACACAAGCCAAGCCGAGTGGGCAAGACGAACTCTACAAATTCGTCATCACAACCAATGAAGTGATTGTGCCGGTAAGGGTCACTGACGGCTCAAATGCGAGAATTGATGGGCTGCTGCCAAAAGATTTCTCGGTTTACGAAGACGGCAAAAAACAAACGATGAATTTTTTTACCAGCGATCCTGTGGCGATATCCGCCGCAGTCATCATTGATCTGGGATTACCCGACGTGGCCATCCAGCGAGTGAACCAGACGTTCCCTGCATTGGAAAGCGCCTTCAGCCAGTTCGATGAAGTTTCCCTTTATACCTATAGTTCGGCGGTTTCCCGGCAAACCAGCTTCGGCAGCGCCAGTAAGCAATTGACCGCAACGTTAAACGAACTCAAGACTGTACGTGGCAGGAATAACGGACCTCCAGTTATGGGTGGACCGCTGGGTCCGCAAGGCCCCACAATCAATAACAGACCCGTGGACCCCAATGTTCCGGCGGCAATCACCCCACCAAAAGAATCGCATGTGCTGAATGATGCAATTCTGCGAGCGGCGCTGGATTTGAGCCGGCGCGACAAACAACGCCGCAAGATAATTTTCATCATTACGGATGGCCGCGAGTATCGCAGCAATGCAAGCTACAGGGATGTCCTGAAGGTTCTGCTATCGCAGGGGATTGCGGTTTACGCCGTCGCGGTGGAGAGTTCAGCGATTCCCGGATACAACAAGCTGGAGAGGATCCATCTGCCGCGTTTTGGCTACAGCGACATTCTGCCGAAATATTCCAACGCCACGGCCGGTGAAATCTTTACCGATTTTTCGCGAACCGCAATCGAGGCCAGTTATGCGCGGGCGATGAGCGAAGCCCGGAACGAATACACCCTGGGTTATATAACCCGCGCCAGCCTGGGCAATGCTTACCGGCAGGTAGAAGTTCGGGTGGCTCTGCCAGACGTGAAGGTGTACGCACGGGATGGTTACTATCCAGCACCGCCTGCGGCCCGTTAAAGTAATCCGGACCCAATTTCGTTAAGATGAGTAACCACAGTAATCCCGGTAACACCCTTCTCTGTGATATAAAACCAGCAGTACCNNTGAGGAAAGTCTTTGAGTTTCATAAACTTTGCAGCCCGTGAAATAAATTGCAAGATCGTGTACTACGGGGCCGGACTGGGCGGCAAAACCACCAATCTGCAGCACATTTATCAGAAGACCGCGGAACAGCAAAAAGGCAAGATGATCTCGCTGGCCACGGAGACGGAACGAACGCTGTTCTTCGATTTCCTTCCGTTGGATCTTGGCTCAGTGCGCGGCTTCAAGACCCGCATCCATCTTTACACGGTTCCCGGGCAGGTTTTCTACGACGCCAGCCGCAAATTAATTCTGCGCGGAGTTGACGGTCTGGTGTTCGTCGCCGACTCACAACAAGAGCGCATGGATGCCAACGTCGAAGCGTTGGAAAATCTGAATGCAAATCTTCAGCAGCACGGATACGACTTCAATAAGATTCCTTACGTGCTCCAACTCAATAAACGAGACTTGCCGAATATCCTGTCCGTCGAAACGCTCTCAAAAGAACTTCGCAAAAAGAACGAGCCAGTGATTGAAGCCGTAGCCTTCCAGGGAACGGGCGTCTTTGAAACGTTGAAAGAGATTGCGAGACAAGTGCTCACGGAACTCAAGGCGGGCGGCTAGTTCTTGTAGGGCTGACTCCCTGCAGATGAAACACAAACGCCTATTTGGGTATTGGCCGAATAACCTCGAAGGCCCGTACCGCTACTTTCGCTTCGGTTTCCATAGCCTGAAGAAGGATCCCCGGCTGACGTTGGCGGACGCTCCCGCCCTCGCGGGCGGAGTCGGACCCCGTACGCTATTTCTTTTTTTGTTCGTCTTAGTTTTTGTCCCGCATATAGGTTCGCAAACCGTTATCGCACCGAATAGTGCAAATCAGCCATCCGTCACCATTTCTTTTGGCACAGAGACTCAGCCCGAAATTACCCTTTCGATTGGAAGCAAAAACGAGGGACTGATCGCGCGTCCACAATATCAGTCTCGATCGATTCGTATTCCGATGCCGTTGGCAGGCCCCGACGGCTTGGAGGCGTTTCTTGTTCGTCCCTACGGGCCCGGCCGCTACCCTCTTGTTCTCATCAATCACGGTACGCCTCGAGACTCTCATGAGCGTGCCACAATGGACCCGGCGCGCATACTTCCTTTAGCGATGGAGTTCGCCCGAAGAGGTTGGGTCAGCGCTATCGTAATGCGTCGAGGCTATGGGAACTCGGGAGGAAAGTTTGCAGAAACCATTGGCAGCTGCACTCATCCCGACTATAAACACGCTTCCCAGGAAGCTGCCCGGGATATACGTGCAGCCATCCAGTACCTCGGCAAGCAGCCAGAGGTAGATTCTAGACGAATCCTCGTCGTAGGAGTGTCGACTGGGGGTCTTGCCACTATTGCCTTAACGGCGGCTCCCCCCGATGGCTTGGTTGCCGCCATTAATTTCGCGGGAGGAGACGGGTCAATTCGTGAAGACGTCGTCTGCCAACCTGAAGTCCTGGTCGACACTTTCCGTTCGTTCGGCGAGAGCTCCCGCACGCCGACGCTGTGGATTTATTCGGAGAATGACCACTACTTTAATCTTGCGCTGGCTAAACAATTCTATCGAGCATTCACTGACGCCGGAGGGAACGCAGACTTCATACAAGCACCACAATTTCAAGAAGACGGACACAATCTGTTTACCTTCGACGGGATTCCGATCTGGACGCGATATGTAGATGACTTCTTAAAGCAGCAAGGACTCGTGCTTCGTGCCGACCTTCTCCCGGCTCCGGCTGTACCGAACATTCCTCTGCCACCCGAATTGAGTCCCTCTTGGCGGAGCACGTTCCACTATTACCTTGCAGCGCCGCCGTATAAGGCTTTCGCCGTTTCAACGGACGGCTCTTTCGGTTACCGCTTCGGAGAGCCTACGGAGGAAGTGGCAAGAAAAAGCGCTATTTCAAGGTGCGAAGAACGTACGAAGACGGGCGTTTGTTGAATTGCGATGCTAAATGACGTTCCGGTCGAATGAGCTTCTCTATTTTTGGCGTTCTGACCAACCGGGGATGTAGCAAAAAATGGCGGACTAGAGTGTCCGCCCCACACGAGTCAAAAATTATTTGGTGTCGGCGGTGGGAGTTGCACCGAATTCTCTTCGCGCAACAGTTCTCGTCGCTCTGGCAACCAAGGTTGGCCCTCCGGCCGCGGCGCCGAATCGCTCGGCCATCATGGGCAGCATGGTGCCTTCGGCTTCTTTCACGAACGTGATAGCACCCTCCGAATTCATATCCACTCGGATGAAATCGCCTAGCCGAACCTGACCGGTTGCGACCAGATTCGCCAGCGGAAATACCAGGTTCCGTTCGATTGCGCGTTTCAAGTGACGCGCACCGTATTTAGGGTCTGTGCCTTCGTTCAACAAAAATCTCTTTACGGTGGAAGTGCATGTAAAGACGAACTGATTCGTCGCCGAGGATGTAAGAATCCGCTGCTGAACCATTCCCAGTTCAATGTCAAGAATCTGCTCCAAATGTTCCGGACGAAGCGTCTTGAAAACTACGGCCTTGTCAATGCGATTCATGAACTCGGGAGTGAATTTGCGCCGTGCCGCATCAACCGCGGTGCGGTCAATTTTTTCGTCGAAGCTTGAATCCACCAGCATCGGTTTTGGAGCGAAACCGAAGCCGCCATCCACCAGGCTGCTCATCTCGCAAGCCCCAAGGTTCGAGGTCATGATAATGATGCACTGTGAGAG
>PNAR01000304.1 GCA_003169715.1 Acidobacteriaceae bacterium
GGTGGTGTAGAAAGGGGCAGGATTCTCGGGCCAGACAATTAAGTTCGAATTCGAGGGGACATATCGCGGTATCGGAGTTTTGCTTAAGGCCACTAGATTTTGCAGCGTGGTGTCGAAGTACTCTTTGGTCCAATCCGCGCCCTCCAAGACGGGGACGTTGGCTTGTACCAGTGTGGCAGTGCGGTCGGCGCGGAAGCGGGGCGCGGGTGTGAGAGGTCCAGATTGCAGAACGATGGCCGCACAGACCGTGGCCAGCAGAAGCGTTTTTCGCTTCTCCCGCCGCACCAGAAAACTCGCAGCAAACGCGGCATTCACAATCATGATCTCCAATGACAGGCCGTAAACGCCTGTGACGGTAGCGAAGCGAGAGAGCGGAATGTTGTCTACCTGAGCGATACCGAGGAGATCCCACGGAAATCCGGTGATGCGAGTCCGCGCAAGTTCGACGGTGACCCATACGACCGGCGAAAGCAACAACGCCCGCGGAGCGAACGATCGCTTGCCGGCGAGCAGACTCATTAACAGTCCGAAAAATCCATGGTAAAGGCCGAGATACAGGCAAAACAAAATGAGAATTCCCAGAGCCGCAGGCGCGTTCACCCCCCCGTATTGGCGCATGGTGCTGTAAATCCAATAGCAACTCCCCGCATACCACAAAATGCCGCAGACGTACCCCATAACAAAGCCTTGCAGCGGTGTGGCCGGAAGCAACTTGATACTCTCGGTGAGCTGCAATGTATTGGGCTGCCGCGCGCGGGAGAGCGCTATCAACAAAGGCGCGACGGCCACCCAACAAAGCACGTACAAATTCGCCAGAGGAAAAATTATGACTTGCAGGACTGCCGACAAAAGAACCAGAAGCCATGCGCCCTTATGGATTCGAAACACCTTGAGAGGATAACAAACGATCTCGCATGTGTACTTGATTGGACGTAAGTTTCGCCCCCAGACGGGGACGTCCGGGCTTACGCGAGTTCAGCCGCAACTGTCTTCTTCACGATTTTGCTTGTCACGAATTTGACGATCTCCGGCGTGACGTGGGCTGGCGGCTTGATGCGAAAGATTGGACAATTCGTTGTCGGCTTTAGCGAAATACCTTCCCATTCAAATTTGCGGTGTTCGTGCATGATAACCGCGTCGGCCCGATCCAGAAATTCTTGCGCCGATCGTTTGAAATCTTCCGTTGAGGGATCGAGGACAGTAATGTACAAGTCCGGGCGAATAAATTTTAGAATGCTGTTCGATTCCAGAATTACATTTTGAGATTCGGCGAGCCTGCGACGGATTGTGGGCACGGCTTCGGCTAATCGTCCTTGCTCGGTGCGCACCCACCAGACGCGCGTCGCGCCTGCGAGTACAAAGCGCGATGTGTCCGATTTGCCGGAACGGTCTTTTTCTTCCGAGATAGCCCACGTGTGGTCGTCGGTCGCGCAATGGCAGGCTTTGCCATCTTTCGAGCAAACTCCGTGGCCATATTGCGTGATCTTCATTGCCGTCCAATTAAACTCTTGCAGGGCAGCGATCAAGCCAGCAACGACACTGGTTTTGCCCACATTGCGCGAGTGTCCTCCGATGACGACGATAGCCATTATTTCTTCTTTGCGAGGCGCTCCAGAGCAGCCAACTGTTTCAGATACTCGCGAACTGGGCGCGCAGGAGTTCCCCAAAACGCAATTCCCTTCCCACGGAGCACTTTGTTGGGCAGGACGCCTCCCTGTCCTCCCAGCATCACTCCCTCTTCGATGCGGGCATGTTCCCCAATACCCACTTGGCCTCCAAGGACGACGTTATTTTCGATGGTGATACTGCCCGAAAGGCCTGTCTGTGCCGCGATTACAACATCTTCGCCAATCTGGCAGTTGTGGCCGATATGGACGAGGTTGTCTATTTTTGAGCCGCGCCCGATGCGAGTTGTATCCAGCGCGCCGCGATCAATTGTCGAGTTGGCGCCGATCTCGACGTCCTCTTCAATTTCCAAGCGGCCTACTTGAGGGAATTTCTCGTAGCGTCCGGTGGATTCGTCGCGAGCGTATCCGAAACCATCGCTTCCCAACACAGCGCCGGAATGAATGATTACCCGGTCGCTGATCCGAACTCCGGGATAAATAGTTACATTTGGATAGAGCGTACATTCCCGGCCGATCTTTGTGTTTCCGCCGATAACGCAACCTGCGCCCACAAAAGTTCCCTCACCGATCTCAACATTTTCTTCGATGACAGCGCGCGGTCCAACCGTCACGCTCTGAGCCAACCGCGCCGATGAGTGAACAACCGCAGTGGAATGAATCCCGGATTGTTGCCTCGCGTTGCCGCGTAGCAATTTGGCAGCGCGAGCAAATACCAGGCGCGATTGCCCCGCGATCAAAAGCGGCTTGGAATACGGTCCCGCTCCAGCGAATTCGCCCGCAATCACAGCGGAAGCGTTTGATCCTAGAGCCAGCTGGAGATTCTTTTCGTCCTCCACAAAAACCAAATCGCCCGCCGACGCCGACTGAATACTCGCAATGTTATTTACTTCAACCGTTGCCTCTCCAACGACGCGCGCTCCGATCGAATCGGCAATCGCTCTTAACTTCATTGCACCTTTTTATACGTTTATCCGGCGAAAGAAAAGGAAGGGACTAGAATGTTGGCAGGAATCCTCGTCCTGCCGGCATGGAAAAGAAAATATTCTGGATCGTATTTACGCTTTTAGGGTTGCTGGCCGATTTCACTCTGCCGTTCTGGTGGGCCTTGGGATCAACGATTCCGATTTTATATGTGAGCTGGTGGGTCGCGTACAAAAGCGATTGGTTCTGAGGCGGTTGCTTAATGAGCGTTGCAGAATGATTGTGACACTACATTATGACTGTCATTTCGAGCGAAGCAAGAT
>PNAR01000015.1 GCA_003169715.1 Acidobacteriaceae bacterium
CGCAACCGCTCCGCCGCGATCCGCATTCCCACCTACTCGGCGAACCCGAAAGCGAAACGGATCGAGTTCCGCACACCCGATCCCGCGGCGAATCCGTACATCGCCTTCTCCGCGCTCTTGCTGGCCGGACTCGATGGAATTCAAAGCCGGATCGATCCCGGCGATCCCCTCGATAAGAACCTCTACGAGCTCCCGCCCGAAGAACTCGCCAACGTGCCGAGCGTTCCCGATTCACTCAGCGGCGCGATCAAGGCGCTCGAAGCCGATCATTCGTTCCTGCTCAAAGGCGACGTCTTCAATGCCGACTTCGTCGCGAATTGGATCGAGATGAAACAAAAAGAATACGACGCCCTTCGTCTCCGTCCGCACCCGTACGAGTTTGCGATGTATTACGACGTATAAGCATAGCAGCGTCTTTCATGGAGCTCCCCCCAGAGAATGGACGGTGGGATGCCGTTTATTTCTTATTAGACGCATCGATGATTCTCGCATTTGCGGACGATCGTACGGTACAAGTCTTCCATAACGCTGCTCAGGCGAATAGCCACTATCGGAACCCAGGCCGACCTCTTTGAGTTGGCACAGGGGACGATCCTCCATAAAGGGAAGGCACTTAAAGCCATGCAGTTAACGGCCCGGAACATGACCCCGTTCGCACTCTAGCGAGCTGATCATGCGCGCGCAGCCCGAGCTGTAACTCAGCGACACTAAAGCTCAAGAACTGAACTATTATGAACAAAATAAACACAAAAAATCTTGCTGAGTTATCTTGGTCTTCCCCAAAAGGAAAGTTCGTGGGGGCAGGCAAACAGGTCTCAGAGGCGCTGGGAAGAAAACCGTTCTCGACGGACCTCAAGGAGCGACATCCTTTTGATGTTGAGATCTGCCGCATCCCTTCGGGGAAGACCCCCTACCCCTATCACTCCCATAGCGTGCAATGGGAGTTTTACCACGTAATCTCAGGCAAAGGCATCGTTCGGCATAAGGATGGAACGACCCCAATCGAGGCGGGTGACGCCTTCATCTTCCAGCCGGACGAACCCCACCAGCTCACCAACGACGGCTCCGAAGACCTTATCCTTTATGTCGTAGCAGACAACCCGATCGGCGAGTCGTCTTATTTTCACGATAGCAAGAAGTGGCTGGTGCGCTCCCCCGAGCGAAGTCTTATTCGCTCCGAGAATCTGGATTACTTCGATGGTGAAGAATGAAACGACCTGATCGAATCCTTCGGTCAAGATACCGCCTAAATCGATGGGTGGTGGTGATGAACCTCGCGTTGTTGACCGTTCTGGCCTTTTCCCCACCCGTCAGGGCGCAGGACTCGAACAACGCCACACCGTTTGGACCTATCAACGAGGTAGATATCGATCAACTGATGAAGTTTGGCAAAACCAGAGGGTTTGACCTACAACCAGAGATGCAACGCATTTATAGGAAAGACGAAGACGCGCTCGCGCGGCTCTTCAGCTTGTCGCTGGGATTCAAGAAATTCAACAAGAACGCGCGCACATATGGTCAGGTCATGTACAGCTGCTGGTTACGGTTCGGTGAGGCATATGGCGTTGACCTGTATCTTAAGGTTCTCGACCGCCAACCCGCCGACGTTCAGCAGCGCGTGAGAGACTTCCTCTACTACCCGCTCTTGCGCGTGCCCAAGGAGAAACGGAAAGAAAACCAAGAGGAGATCCACAGGATGTATCCGAGGCTTTTTCCAAATGACTTTCAATTTGGACGTAACGATCCGATCTTCTAAGAACGGACCTGACTACTCTCACGAACTTGAACGAAATGCTCCAAACTGATGTCTGATTGTCGCAATCATGGCGCACACATTACGAAGCTTGGTAGCCGCTCTCGCGTGCGCTCCCTGTATTTTGCACGCGCATGCAGACGACCCCGTTGAAAAGACGGACGTAGGCGACATGCTCCTCAAGCCATCGACGATTACGATCACGGGCCACTTCGAGACCTCGACCGGACCGACCACGCTCGAGCTGGCGCTACGATCCATCGGACAGCAGATAGATCAGAAACGCGCCGCAGACGCAGCGCGATCTCCGCTTGAATCCCTTCGGAAAGACCCATTGTGGAAGTACCTCCCGGCGGACCCAAGTGGCACTTTGAACTCACCTGTCGGGGGCTTACCGGACAATCTCGCGCGAAATCCCCAACACCTGGACGATCCGTTTTACACGCCGGCATACCTTACGCTCCATGGCCAACGGCTCGACTATGAGCTTGCTCTTTCCGGAAAGCGCAGGCTTTGGTTCTTCGGTCATTGACCGTGATCGAAGCGACCGACATTTGGCGCTCGGTGGTGGGAAAACCGTTTCTGTTGGCCGCCGGCGCCAATAAAACCTTGCTTTCGAAAGCAAATTTTTCTCTACTGACAACGCTAGTGACAATAGAGGGTGACCGTGGGAAAAAAATCAACCGAGGAATAATTTATGTGGCCTCCAAAATTCAGCGATTGCATTGAAGCTTGTAACGTAGCCCGACGCCGATGTGAACGGCTGGTCACGGCCGG
>PNAR01000260.1 GCA_003169715.1 Acidobacteriaceae bacterium
TGCCCGGAGAACTCATGCTGAGGAAGGGAGGTGGGTATTTAACACTGATGCTTTGGCTGGCAGAGATCGCACTTCCGTAATTCGAATCGCCACCATATGACGCAGTGATGGCATAATTTCCTGCCGCTGAAAACGCCGAGGACGAGCTCGTGAAGTTCGCAGTTAAACTTGGATTCGGATTCGTAATCGACCCTGATGTTCCCTGATAAGAGACTGTCCCGTTAATTGGGATTCCGTTTGCGAAGAACGAGACTGTTCCCGTTGGTGCAACTCCCGTACCGGTGCTTTGAACGGTGACGCTTGTTGAAAAGCTAGACCCGACGCTCGCGCCACAGCACAAGTTAGGCGCGGCCATCGCGGTAGGAGCGGGCGTGATCGTCACCGCGTCAACTGCCGGGGCGCTCGGTTTGAAGCTGTTGTCGCCAGCATAAACAGCCTGCAAAGAATTTACCCCTCCGGAAAGCTGGATGGGTTGATCCTCGAAATAACCCAGACTGTTCAGCGTGAATGTTCCTCCATCGAGAGGAGACCCGTTGTCCGTAAGCGTCACGGTTCCGGAAGGACAACCGGTTTGCAAACTCGAACAGGCGGCGCCCGTCGAATTTAGAATGTTAATGCGCAATATATAAGGAGACCCGTACACCGCGCTGGTTGCGTTGACACTTGTTATGCGGCCCGTATTCGGATCGAAGGTAATAAGACCAACCTGCTCGGAACTGTTTTCCTTGCCAACCACGACCGCCGATGCAGTCGAATCACTCGATCCATAATTTCCATCTCCGGAATAGTGCGCTTTCACGCCATAGGTCCCGCCCGGCAGCAGACTGGTTGTCCATGCCGCCGTACCGGTACCGTCAAGCGCGTGGCTGTCAATAAGCTGCTTCCCGCTCGGGCCCCCGAACAGAGCAACTGTGCCCGTCGCTATTCCTGCGCTTCCGCTGACTTTCACGCTTACATTGACCGTCTGTCCGTGCGTGATCGAGGTCGGCAGCAAACTGTTGATAGCCGTGGCCGAAGCATTAAAGCTAACGGTATTCCATTTGTTCACCAGATTTGCAACGTTGACTGACCCCAAACCGGTAGCCAAATCGTAGCCTGTTCCGGTGGCGTAGCCGCTGAGCACGCCATACTGATCTCCAGAAACCGACGTTGTGCAATTAGGAGATCCCGTGAGGCACGGCATGGCGATGGTTCCACCCGAAGGGACATCATTGAATACGCCAGGTTGATTCGCGGCTAACTTATAAAAAACATAGTTGGCATTCCCCTGTCGGGAGTTGGTGTGTTGATTTACCAGCGCCATAATCCCCGCGAAAGCTGGCGCCGACGCCGACGTTCCACCGACGCCCAAGAAAGTAGTAAACGGATTTCCCGGATTGCAATCCCCGGCCGCTTGATCTACTTCGCAGACGATATAGAAGCTGCCCGAAGGAGAGCCGGCTGCCGCGAATAGTGAAACGTCGGGAATATCGCGAACGCCATCCGGCGGAACGTTGGAACCGCTCTGCCAGGAAGGTTTTCCGTATCCACCCGAGCAACTCGCAGGATGTTGGCCGTCCGAGCTTGTGCAGCTGCTCTTCCCGCCTGAGCCCCCAACCGTGCTCACGAAGCTTTGCAGTTGTGTGTTATTACAGTTCGTCTCGGCATTGGCGCTGAAACCGAGAAGAGTCCCAAACACTGAATTTGTGCAGGTATTGTTCCAGGTTGTTTCGGGAATATAGCTCAATGCGGAAGCCTGAGTAGTGGAGTTGTTCGACAAACTCCAATATGTGCTGGCACTAGTCAGATCGTTGAAGTCGGTGCCACCTACGGCGATGTTATACGGAGTCGAGGCAAACCCGCTTACAGCGAGGCCAAACAATGATGGCGCCGGAGGGGCGGAATCCTGGCTGCTGCAACCCGCGGAACCGCTATCGCCGCTCGAAATAAAAACGGTAATACCTTGCGCCGCCGCTTCCTGCCACATCTGGCTATAAAAGCTGTTTCCAGCGTTACCGAGGCCGAGCTCGCACTCGCCATAGCTCTCGCTCATGATCGGCGCCAGGTTGTTATCAATAATGTATTGAGCTGAAAGATCAATGCCGGCCGTCGTTTCAGTTGATTCTGAAACTACAAAGTCTATGGTTGCGCCTTTCGCTACCGCACTCGACCACTCGACGTCGAGATCGGATTCGGTTTCCTCTCCGTCCGTCAGGATTCCCGGCGCGGGCCCATTATGGATGATATTGAGTTGAGAACCAGTCAGAGCCGGCAAACCGAAAAAGTTTCGGAAATCCGCGACATCTTGCGGATTGATGTCGGTCTCGCCAACAATTGCAATCGTCTGTCCTGTGCCATCAATCGCCGGAGATTCGTTCCAGACGCCCAGAACGTTATAGATCGTCGCAAAATCATACGGGCCGACCGCATAGCAGTCTGAACTCTGCACCCCGCATCCGCCGCCTGGAAGAGTAAATAGGGGCTGAAGCGGCTTGATCTGGCCGGTGGATTTTGATCTCGAAACGACGCCAGCGAGGCGGTACATCGGGTTACGAGGAAAATTGTTTAACGACTCCACTCCCGCCACAACCGGCGTTAACGCGGCTGGTATCTGCGGGTCGCTTGCATTCGCCCAATGCTGTTCGCCGTTTACCGCGTATTTGTGAATCGAGGTATGCAACGCCTCTTGTACCTGGGCGGCGGTACCAGAAAATTCAATGACCGTGCGTCCTTTGCTTACCTGGGCAATTTGAAAGCCGTGCGATTGCAACCACGAGGTCACCTGCTGAATGTCCTGATCGGAAGGGCCAAATTGCTTTCCGAATTCATCTGGCGTCAGCCACTTATGATAGTTGGGAGAGGCCTTATCCTGTTGGCCATCAATCAAAGTTCGCAATGCGCTTTCTTGTTCATCACTCCGCGTCAAGACCAGCAGCATGCGATTCATCGGCAAATCCATCGGAGCCGCGCCTTGATCGAATTCTGCGCGAGCCAACGGATGAGTATTTCCGTTAAGGACCGTCAACTGGCTCTCGTCTATGGGTTTGGTGATCAGGGTTCTGGGTGAATTTTGGGCCAGGCTGAAGCTAGAGAAAAGAAACAACACACTGATCAATTTAAGCGGACGAACAGCGGCAACACCCATGGCACAGCACTCCTACATATCAATGTATGGACGATCATCGTATGGAGATCAGTCCGAAGCTACGCCACGGGGAAGCGGCAGTTGGATAGAAGCTTCAATGCTGATAATGCGGTTGGGATAAGCCGCCGTCAAGAAAAAAGGGTTAAAACGGTAGAAAACGCTCAAAAACACGGCAATACAGCCGCTAAACTCAGGTCTTTCCCTTATCTTCCCGGCGCACAGGACGACAACGCGCATTATTCCTGGCACCCCGACCGGGGAGACTGACGGCCAATCATTTCTTCGCGCTTCGCAAGCAGGGTCTCAATCGTGTCTATCAAAGAGGAGCTTTGCGATTTGGATATAACGCTTTGAACCCCAACTTCCGAAGCCTCCGTCCGTAACTGGTCGGATGCATACATGGTGAGCATAACCGTTGGAATTTTGGGAGCAATCACAGCCATACGGCGAGCCGCCTGCAAGCCGTCCATTACAGGCATTACGAGATCAAGCACAATGATGTCGGGAGTGAGCACCATCGCCTGGTCAATAGCCTCCTGACCGTTGGCGGCTTCCCCGCAGACTTCCCATTCCGGGTTGGTCTCCAGGAGACGGCGAATGGACTTCCTAACCAACGGGCTGTCGTCGGCAATGAGTATCCGGGCGCGCACGGAGACTCCTCCTATTCCTGCCAGGGCACTCATGGTGCAACTTAGATGTTAGAGATACCCTGAGACGTTGTGCAAAAACAGGAACACTATACCCCGATCAGGTCCGGGAGCAAAGTCTTCCTTTTTTGCCTGCCTTTTTGGCCGGAATCCGACTCGGGACTGGCGTGCTGAAGAAAGCTAGCAGGGTTCCGTACGTAAGCTAAATGTCAGACCGTAGTTCCTGTTGGAAGAATGGTTTTAAAAGCCTAGGCCGGATCTGTTCGGATCGCTGTTTAGCTACATTTCCCGGATGCTTTGATTCTTCTCCAGGCGAATCGCCGCTACCAGACGACGTGGTTCATTCTCCGTCGAACTTTTGTAAATCATTACATACTCGCGTTGCTGAATCATCTGATCACCTTCATATTGTTGAAGGGGCGCTTGTCCGGCAGCGTAGAACAAACCATACTTCGCCATAGGCTCCCCAAGTACTCCCACGATTTGAAAGCTTCTCGATCTCTTTTAAGAATGTATCGGCACTTGCTAAATTGTCGGCAACAATCCGACAGGCTATCCGCCTTGATACTGGAAGTTTGTATCAAATTTGGGAATAGGGACGGAATCGCACAAATGCTCGATTCGATCCTTCAATCTTCTAACCAATACAACCCAGGAATTGAGCGAGACGAAAACTGTTCGCGAAATCTTGTATAAAATGAAATTGAATCCGGGGCTGTAGCTCAGATGGATAGAGCGAGAGTTTCCTAAACTCTAGGTCGGCGGTTCGACTCCGCCCAGCCCCTCCAGTCCTCACTCAGCTATCGCCATCGCTGCGAGCAGCTAACATCCCAAAGCCATTCCATTTTGGGAACTCGCCTTTTTTGGAATCAATTTCTTAATCCACTGCGTGTTTTTTACTAACTTCTGGCACATATCGTGACACAGTAATTGCGTTGGAGGAAAAACGCTTATGCAGTACGACATCCCAGAGAATTTCCATGAACTGTGCGCCCGGGCACTGAAAGAGAATGACTTGGAAACCGTGGCGGAAATTGTGGATCGAATATTATGTGCCGCCAACGAAAACTCGAAAGTTCATCCAGAATATCGAAATCGAAATGGGCAAGACCTGTGATTCAGCGCGGTTTCGTTTTAATTGGAACGGGCGGTCTGCCTACGAAACCAGCCCACGTGTAGGAGAACCCCGGGAATCAGCTCTAGCTTTTGCCGTCCGGGTTTCCCACAGGACGTAAGCCATATAGACGATGACAGCGAGATTCAAAATTAGCAGGCCGCCATATAACAGGTCCGGTTTATGAATTAGCTTGATTACTTCAAACGGTAGATATAGCGCTGCGGAAACCAGCGCAATCCATTCTGCCCAAGCTCTAGCCCTCCATAGTCCGTAAGCTTCTACAAAACGCAAAATGGAATAAACTGCGGCGACACCCGCGACCACCCACAACTTCTTGTCCGTCAAGCTGTCTGCCCAATCGAGAAAAATCTGAGCAAAGTGATGGTCGGGACTGATATGCAGGACCGTCAAACACCAATCGGCCACATCGCCGGGGTCCTTGTGGACAAGAAACACAATTCCAAGAATGCTGGCCACTGCTGCGACACCTTTGATCAATTCCAGCGAAGCCACGGCGCGCAGCACCTTAATGTGTGGTTTGGGTTCGCGTGTCGCAGGAAAAACGGTAGTTTGCACTGCGCTCCTCATCCTTAATTCATTATCTCCCAGGCTGCACAATCAGTTGGTCGGCGGAAGTGAATAACCGCGCACGAATGAACAGCGTACTAATGAGTGATGTCAGGCCCGATGAGGCGAGAATCATTGCCAACACCACAAACTGGTAAATGGCTGCGTACAGAGGACGTGCGCCAGAAAGCAGCATGCCCGCCATCAAGCCCGGAATCCAGACAATTCCCAGCGAGCGCACCGAGTCAATGGCGGGAATCAGGCTGGATTCGAACGCCGCCTGCACA
The DNA here is from genome assembly GCA_003169715.1 of Acidobacteriaceae bacterium. GTDB lineage: Bacteria > Acidobacteriota > Terriglobia > Terriglobales > Acidobacteriaceae > PALSA-188. The sequence goes on from PNAR01000260.1 coordinate 5,743, forward strand.
TAGGGAGAAACACTCCTGCCAGGTTCCGCCCCCAACGCCAGCGCCGTCTCAATTTCTCCCGCGTGCGCGAGTACGTCCGCGCGAATGCGATTCAATGCCAGGCCATTGGTATTCATTGCATTGGCAATTAGCATACTGCCCACCGGCACAAGAGAAGTGATGGCGCTGTCAATGACTCCGAGCCATGTCATGACCGCAATGACCGATCCCGCGCCCGCAGCGATCGCCCAAGTCGAAACTGTAAATGCTCCCGGGATGCCCCGAGCGCGTCTCGCGGATGTTGCGCCGGCGGCGACGATCATTACCATCAGCAACCAGGCGCTATTCCACCGGGAGCTTTTCAGTAAAAGAACCAGAATGGAGCCGACCGCTACGATTTGCAAAAGGCCGCGCAGCATTGCGATCAGAACTTCACTTTCCAGGTGGATTCGCCGCTTCCGCGCGAGCAATACAACTAACACTGCGGCCAGAGCCGCCACCACGGCCTGTGCGAAGACCAGATGCAGCGGGTCATGGAACAAATGCTTAAGCATGCAACACCTCTTCCATGGAGCCGATGCGAATGATGTGTCCGTTCTCAAGTACCATTACCCGGCTAGCGAGGCGCGCAGCCTGGGCTTTGTCATGAGTAACCAGCACGCAGGTCAGTCGAAGATTACTCACAATATTGCGAAGCAGCGCTTCAATTTCGATCTTGGATGCTTCATCCAAAGCCGAGGTCGGTTCGTCCAGCAAGAGTAATCGCGGGGAGTTTGCGAGCGTGCGGGCAACCGAAACTCGCTGAGCTTCGCCGCCTGAGAGATTGGCAACGTTCCGGGAGGAATAATCTCCCAATCCCACGTTACTCAATAGTTGCGAAATTGCGTCCTCGGAAAAAGTATCACCCCGTTGCGCAGGTCCATATCTCAGGTTTTCCGCGACCGTTCCAGGGAACAGGAATGGCCTTTGGGTTACCAATCCAATTTCGCGGCGCAGCGTTCGCGGCTCGATCTGGCGATAGTCAACACCCTCCAGATAAACTGTTCCGCTGGTGGGTTCATCCAGGCGATTCAGCAGTCTCAGCAACGAAGTTTTCCCCGACCCGCTCGGGCCGACGATGGCTAATACCTCTGCGCTGTGAACTTCAAATGTGGCCCCTTCCACCAGGATTTTCCCATTCACGCTGCGCCCCAGATTTTCGGTACGAAGGAGGACAGAATCGGAAGTTGCGAGAGTGTTCACTGATTTGTTGCTCTTAAGCACTACCGCGCGGCAACGCTGGACCGCAATTCCTGCAAAATCTCACTGGCTGCCTTGCGCGCGAGATCCTGATGTGCAACATCAAAAGAAATCGCTCCTACACGAGCGTGCCCCCCTCCTCCATAGCGCTCGCATATTTTAGCGAGATTAACCGTAGGTTCCGACGGCCCCCAGGGATTGGATCCAACTGAAACTTTTACCCGAAAACTGCTCTTGCTCAAACCAACGCTATAGATGGATTCGGGACTCAAATAATACGGGACAAACTTGTTGTAGCCCTCAAGGTCCAAGTCGGTGACGTCGAAAAAAAGCGTCCCATCCTTGGACTCGATACGCTCCTTCAAGATCGCGATTGATTGCTGATGCCGGCTCAAAAGAGGAGGCATCACCGATGCGACGAACGGCTCGTCCAACACCTCCTCAAGGGGTTGGCCGGCTAACAGTGGGATAAGGCGCGGAATAAACGCCGGATCTTGCGCCGACTCGATCGCCATGGTGAGTTTCATTGCGGGAGCTTTCATTTCAACCGCGGTCAACGCATCCGGATACATCGCACCGTCAATGATGTCAGTCCAGTGAACTAATTCGGCAACGGGCGCCGGATTGAACCCGAAGCGTTGCTCGGCGATCATCGCGATGAAGCTAGTGCACGATTTGAAATCGGGATCGTAAAATTTGCGATTGCTCTGATCCTGCTCGAAGTGGGCCGCATCGTCAGGAGTAAGAAATGCGCTTTGATGATGATCGAACCACCAAGTAATCTTTGGCGAACTGGAATACTTGAAGTCCACAATCACATTCTCGTCGCCATCGAAACTTACGTTGTCGAATAGCGCCCCGGCGCGATGCAGCAGCCCGGAATAGACGAATTCCGCGTCGTTGCGAATGCGCTCCCGATAAAAACGCGAGAATAGAGCGGCCGACGACGCCCCGTCGAAACACTTGTCATGATAGAAAACTTTTACTTTCAAACCGCGTCCCTTCGGGCCATTGACTCAAAATCCAAGTATGCAGACTACCTGAAATCCTTGGAGAACGAAAAGTAATTAGAAAGGTGGGTAGTAGGTCAGTTTGAATTTCTGCCTTANNTGCGAGGGATCTCGCGTGTAGTGGAAACGCGCTAAACGCAACTTCGCTGCACGCGAGATCCCTTCGTGGTTTACTGCTTGTTCCGTTGTAATCGAAACTGGATGGCCACCTAATGTTGCGCTCGTTTTTCTGCGAAGTCGCCAATCCATGGCAATTTGAATTTCCTGCCTTGGAAGGCTTTAACCACCAATACAATCCAAAGGATAAAGCATGCCAGGCACGCAATGGTCGCGATAAGTGCCGCAAGAAGAAAAGGAATGAATGAGAAAGCGACAAAGGCAAACCGAAGGAGGCAAGCCAATATCAGAGCGCCTGCGCTGAGGGAAATGGACTGGAAAGAGTGAAATCGAATAAAGCTATTAGGCTTGAAGCGGGCTAACAGAAGAAAAATTACCGCCGGTATGAGAGTGAAGTAAGCGAATCCTGCCGCGAGTCTGTCGAGTGTCGTCACCCCGGAAACGGTGAAAAAGTCACTTTCGCCGCATACTGGGCACGGCTTGCCGGCATCATTCCCCTCAACTCCGCAATTAGAACAAACACCGGGCATCGCAATGGCTCTCTTTCGTTTGAAATCCCGTCCAAGCCGATGTCTCTCGGGACTCGGTCTAGTGTAGCTGTGGCAGAGCCAGAAAATGACCAAAGCAAGAAACATAATTGACGGCGACTCGTCGTGGGAGTAGGTTGTGTTGGCAATTGCGACGAGCGGCTGGGCGGACGGCGTTCGGGCCAGGAGAACATTATGGTATGCAATCAATGCGGACAACCCCTGCTGGAAAATAGCCAATTTTGCGGAAGATGCGGAAAAGCAGTTGCACCTCAAGCCAGTGTTGCAACGGCGGTTCCCTCCGCGGCTCCTGTTTATGCCACGCCCGAAACGAGTGGACTCGCAATTGGCAGCCTTATCGCCGGAATATTTTCTTTCATTTTTCCCGCCGCGATTGCGGCCATCGTGCTTGGGCACATCGCCAGGTCGAACATACGCAAGAGCGCGGGCCGCCTTGCGGGCGATGGAATGGCGCTGGCTGGGCTGATCCTCGGCTATATGGGCCTGGCGTTCATCCCGGTCATTTTGATCATTGCGGCTATTGCGATTCCGAACTTATTGCGTGCCCGGATTGCTGCTAACGAAACTTCAGCGGTTAATTCGGTCCGGATTTTCAACACCACTGAAAGCGCATATAGGTCAGCACATCCGAGTACCGGATACAGTTGCTCGATGTCTGATCTTGAGGAAGTCGGTTTAGGACGTCTCGCGGAGGGTCGGAAGAACGGTTATGTTTTTGAGCTGACCGGATGTACCCCTGACAAGCCAGGTGGCTCGAACACGAAATTCATGATCATGGCTTCTCCGATGATCGCGAATCAAACTGGCGTGCGAGTTTTTTGTTCTGACCAGACTCTCGTTATAAAAGCCAGCTCTGACAGCGCCTCAGTATGCTCGGCGAATGGGCAAACGCTCCAATGACCGTCCTAAGGGGAGTCCACAAGCTCCACGTCCACCGCCTGCCCGACTATATCTACCTGCGTGGTTTGAAGGGCGTTCGTCGTAGTGCTGTAGATGTTCAATGCCCCGTTCTGACAGACATACACTACATTACGACCCGTAATTGGCTGGATGCCTGTTACATCCCCATTCGCTGACGGAACGACAACTGCCGAACTTGCGGGGTTGAAGATGGACAAACATCCGCCGCTACAAGTGCGTGCTCCGACAAATAACTCGCCACTCGTGCTGATCGCCATGCGGTCGTGATATCCGTCAGAGATTGCAATTGGGGCGGGGTTCAGAACTGTATTGGAACCCAAACCAATTACGCTCAAGGCTCCCCCACTTGCAGATGTTCCCGCAACGTACAACCTGGAGCCGCTCAAAAGACCATAGGTCGCGGCCGGAACGGCAATCGTCGCGGTGACGTGCGGCGGACTTTGTGTCATATCCAGCACTGCCACGCTGGCAACCGTCCCGCCGCACTCTGGTCCGCAATTCAGAATGTAAGCCGTCGTGTCGTCTGCGCTAAAGGCTCCCCACACCGGATGGTCGAACGACGGGCTCGATACAGCCGTGCGTGGATCGGTGCTGGTTCCAATCTGGCTTGGGGAAATAATAGTTACAGCTTGTGGATTGCTGCCAAAGGCAAGAATTTTGCTCCCGTTGTGGCTCTCAACAATGTATTGAGCGCCTGCAACCGGAATAGTGGCCGATATAACGGAATTCGGCAGGTTCATCGCAACCACCGCTCCCGGCGACGGGCCTTGGCCCGTGTTGACCGGCGCGGTCGGAATCGCGGCGTAGCCGGTTTGATTGTCAGTCCAGACGAACATGCTTCGAGTCGTGCCCGGCAAATTGACAGTGGACTGGACGGCTTCGTGGGTGTTGTCCACGACCGCTATCGAATTAGTTGTCGGATTCAGCACCAGGGTGAAAGCCTTACTGGGCGCAAGCGCCATCATTCCGGCATCGGGAAGGCTGGACAAGTCCACCGTGGAAATGGAGAGGAAATCAATGGAAGCATCTACAATATTGAGCGCTGGGCCGTTGGTACCAAGGGCCGTGATTGACAACGGATTTGAAACAAACGCCCGAAATCCCAGTTTGCTGGGAACGTTTGGGTTGCTGGCAGAAGTGCTGGGCGGCGTCGCAGTGATGCCCCCGTATGCATTGTTGTTGTAATTGCCGCAGGAAACGAAACCTCCGCACAAAGACAGCAGTAAGATAGCGCCGAAGACTCTTTTCAACCCGGGAACTCCCAAAGGCATGAGCAATAGTGAGTAGGATGCAAAGAAGCGGATTATAGCAGAGGCATTTGCACACATCCCGAAGGTTTGAGGTCCGTGCAAACCTTACGGTCATCTTGTATTCTCAATATCATGGCTGCTGATCTACTGGAGCGTCTGAAGAAGTCGCCTGTGTTGTGCGATGGCGCAATGGGCACTCTTCTTTACTCCAAAGGCGTTTTCATCAACCGCTGTTACGACGAACTCAACTTATCGCAGCCCGAGTTAATTCGGGGCATTCATCATGAATATTTGCAGGCAGGCGCAGAAGTTATAGAAACCAATACTTTTGGAGGAAACTTTTTTCGCCTTGAACGTCACGGCATGGAAAATAAAGTCCGCGAGATCAATTTGGCGGGGGCGCACCTCGCGCGAGACGCGGCCAAGAGTTTCGACGTGTGGGTGGCTGGTGCTGTTGGCCCACTGGGAATTCGCATAGAGCCTCTTGGCAAAACGTCGTTCGCCGAGGCTCGCGCCGCCTTTCGCGAGCAGATTGAAGCTTTAATCGAGGGCGGCGTAAATGTCCTCGTAATGGAAACCTTTGGCTACGTTGAAGAACTGCATCAGGCAATCCTAGCGGCGCGCGATGTGGATCCGAAAATTCCAGTAGTGGCCCAAGTCACCGTTGACGAAGATTCCAATTGCCTCGACGGCTCGACTCCGGAGACATTTGCTCCCCGTCTGGAAGACTGGGGCGCAGACGTCATAGGTTGCAATTGCAGCGTGGGTCCGGTGGCGATGCTGGAAGCGATGGAACGGGTCCGTGCCGCGACATCGCTGCCTCTCTCCGCGCAGCCGAACGCTGGGATACCGCGCTCGGTGGAGGGGCGCAATATTTATCTGTGTTCTCCCGAATACATGGCCAGCTATGCCCGAAAATTCGTTACTGCGGGCGTGCGGCTGATTGGCGGATGTTGCGGAAGCACTCCCGATCACATCCGTGTGATGAAATCGGCGCTGCGGGCGGGCGAAGCGCGTGCCAAAACCGTCGCTGCCAAAGCGAAGAGCGACGCGGCAACAGTTGCGGCCGCGGCGGCGCCGCTTGCGGAGCGCTCCCACATCGGAGCGAAGCTCGCCTCAGGCGAATTCATAACCATGGTCGAAATCGTGCCCCCCAAGGGCACGGATATCCGCAAAGAAGTGGAAGGTTCGCGGTTTCTTAAATCCGTGGGAGTAGATGGAATTAATATTCCAGATAGTCCTCGAGCCTCAGCCAGGATGAGCAATCAGGCGCTCTCGCTGCTGATCCAGCGAGAAGTCGGAATTGAAACCATCCTGCACTACACCTGTCGGGATCGCAACGTATTGTGTATTCAGTCCGACTTGCTTGGGGCCGCTGCGACCGGCCTGCGCAATTTGATCTGCATCACCGGAGATCCGCCGAAAATGGGCAGTTACCCCGATGCGACGGCCGTTTTTGACGTTGACGCCATCGGCCTGGTGAATATTGTGCACAACTTGAATCGCGGCCTTGATATTGGCGGCAATGCAATCGGAGCAGGCACGTCGTTCGTGATAGGAGTCGGGGCAAACCCCGGCGTTTCTAATCTGGACGAAGAGGTCCGCCGCTTCGAATACAAAGTCGAAGCGGGCGCGGAATTCGCGGTTACCCAACCAGTATTCGACTTGAGTCTACTCGAAGCGTTCCTCCGCCGAATCGAGCACTGCCGGATTCCCGTTGTGGCTGGCATTTGGCCTTTGCTAAGCGCGCGCAACGCAGAGTTCATGAAGAATGAGCTTCGAGTCTCCGTGCCTGACCCCGTCTTGCAACGGATGAGTAGCGCAGCCACTCCCGAAGCGGCAAGAGAAGAGGGGATTGCGATCGCACGTGAAATGCTTATCGCGGTCAGGGGATTGGTGCAAGGCGCCCAAATCAGCGCCCCGCAAGGGAAATATTCGTCCGCGGTGGACGTGCTTGAAGCTCTTGGAGGGTCCTCCAGTTCGGCTGCCGTAATTTAGGCCCCTGGGGGAAACCCATTACGGAACCCCTACAGTTTTTACCTGATACACACCCTCCCCTCCGACTGTAGAATGACGCTAGGTACTTCCATTGCCCAAATTTGAAGATTGTCTCGAACGATTAGAGAAAGTGGTGCAGGAACTTGAAAAGGGTGAAGTGCCACTGGAAAAATCTCTGACGCTTTTCGAGGAGGGAATGCAGCTCTCAGCGAACTGCCGAAAAGAACTCGAAGAGGCCGAAGGTAAAGTAGAGATTCTCTTGAAACAGAATGGGAAGCTTCAGGCAGAACCATTCGATGCTTTGAGCGAGAAGGCGTCTGTCCGCAAATAGACGCACGTTTTAACGTGTGTGGCAGAATCGTGCCGGTGAAATTGCCACACCAAACACCATCGCTCCGGTGGTGAAAGTAGAGGGAAGTATGCAGCCTCTCAACGTTGTCCTGCTCCAAAGTGATTCTGGGATATCGCAAAATCTGATCGCATCGTTATCTGACTCCTCCAGTCACGTTCATCTCGCCCGCTCGTCAGAGGAACTGCGTCGAAGCATAGTCAGCAACCACGCGGGAGC
>PNAR01000228.1 GCA_003169715.1 Acidobacteriaceae bacterium
GCTATATTCTGTGGGTTATATCTTCTGGCGACCTTCTGCTACGACTATTTAATATGGGCGCGCGGCAACTTTATGCGGTTTTCAATTCCGGCGCTCCCTTTTGTTTTCTTTGCGCTACTACGCTGGCTGCCAAAAGATCGCCGCGTGCTTTGGGCTCTCGCCGTGATAGCTCCGGCTCTAGCTGCTTGCTCTGCGTTTGGGATTAGAAATATTTCTTTCTTTCACTAAGAAGAGGCAACCCGACCCGAAGGTAAGATCACAAATGAGTGCGGGCGTGCAAGAATTACCGGGCTACTGACAAGGAGCGCTTTGTGAATCGCTGCGAAATCGTTCTTGTGAGGAACTCGCAGGACGCATCGGGCTATCCATGCAACAAAGATTCCAGCGAATTATGCGGCGAGTGTGGGACACAACTTTGCGATCTGCATGCGGAATCCTGTGATCTATGCGGAACTAGTTTGTGCGCTGCGTGCTTCCTGAGCCATACGAGACAGCCACATGCCAAACCCGCTGTTCCTAGTTCTTCAGAAGAACCTAAACGGCGCGTCGCTTAACTTAGTAGGAATCCGCTCGAGAGATGTGAGAAGACCCGCCAAGCCTTGATTGGCTCGGTCAGCCAGTGGCTGTCCGCACGCCGAGCCGTTGGGTACCCGGCCTCAAGCCGCCGCGGTTCCATACCCGTCCGCGGCGCGCACATGGGAGACTGGCTTTTCGTGCAGAAGCAGTTCCGTAGCCTGCACTCGCGGGTCGCTGTGAAACCATTGCTGAATCACATCGTGGTGCAGGTAATTCGCAATCGCGAGGAGGCTCATTCCCTGATGGTGGGCCATCCAGCAGCGAACAACCTCCGGACGGTTTTTATCGGAAAACCTTCTCCATGAGTTTTTCCATGTCAACGGCGAACGCCTTGTGGGGTTGAAATCCACCGACTCATAGAATCCATAGGGGCCTACCCAATGCTGGCGCGCCATCCTGCGCAAATTTCTCAGTGCAGCGGATGCTTCAATACTCAGCGCCAAAAACGTTGAATATGGAGATATGACGGTAGCCGTTACCTCGCCTTTGCGCAACGCCAGTGACGGAATTCCGAAAGCGTAGTACTGATAATTTCCCGCTTCGTCGGTGAGGCTGTAAGCAGCCTCTGAGATGCCCCAGGGAATATCCCGGGACGCCGTGTAAGCCTGTTGAGCTCGGACCGAGGCTGATCTCGAACGTTGAAGTAATGTGTCAGGAAAAGTCCGCATCCACAAGGCTGGCATCAGATATTCGAACATCGTGCCAGTCCATGAAAGCAGTACAGGATGCCCGTGATTCACGACATGGGCGCGTCCCAACAAGAACCAACTCTCTTGCGGAATATCGTCTTTGGCGATCGCAGTAAACAACGCGATACACGATTCGGAAGCCAGCAGATCGTAACAGGCAGAATTCAATTGCTCGGATTCGACATCAAATCCCACCGACAAAAGCCTTCGCTTGGGATGCAGCAGGAACTTGAAATCCATGCCGTCCGCCAACTGGGCCGCGGCGCTACTGATTTTAGCGAGATCTTCAATAAGGCCCCGCACATGCCGGAGGGCATCCCCAAGTAAAGCCTGCAAACTTCTGTAAAGTCCTCGTTGATCTTCGTTTGATTCTGAATGAAGCGCCGTCTCCAGCCGCGAGGCAAGTGCGTCAATGAAATCTGGAACCGCTTCGAGGGCCAGGATGTCCCACCCGGTTTTTGCATTGATCGTCGCATCGTTGCGTAACGAGACGAACTCGGGCAGCAGCCAGGGCGCAGACAACCGAACCGTCTGCCTGATGCTCTCCAGCCGCACGCGCGCTTCTCCGCGAAACCATCGGGCATCTATTTCTCGCTTCGAGCCGGGGGGCTCAGCCGGGTCTGCCAACGATGAATCTGGAAACCTGAGGATGGATTGCAGCCAGTCTTCGCGAATCTCTTCTCGAAATACGTTAACGCGCCTTCGCGGAACCGCGCCGAGATCAGCCAATATACGAAGGTAATCCAGGAAACCCTCTGCGAGCGCCGGTTGCAGCAGCGGACGCCGCAGTACATCGAGCGCGCCTTGTTGAAGCGTCCATAGCGATGCAACGAGATTTCCGCTATCCACCGAAGAGACAAATGCCGGCGTCAGCGGTGCGAGAGATCGCGTGTCGTACCAATTGAGCAGATGGCCGCGGCACTTCGGAAGCTTGGCGGCCGTAGAAAGCGTGCGCAGAGTCTGTTCCGCAAATTCGGCAACCGTCAGGTACCCGAACTCGCAAGCGACTTGACGCGCGTTGAGAAGGAAACCGAGATTCGTGGGCGACACTCTGGCCGCAATCGTCGGAGGGTGTTCCTGCAAATTGTCCGGGATGAGCCAGTTATGTTCTTCCGTGGCGAACTCCGCAAAATAGCGCCACGTGCGTATTGCGGCGCGGCGCAAAAATGAATCATCTCTTTGCGATGGCTCGCTGCGATAAGGATGATGCGGGCGGTTCAGCCAAATCGAAATGAATTTGCTTCCAGCCCAAAGGACGAGAATTGGAAGCGCGGCGTAGAAAGCGCTCCTGCGGCTAAACCAAAGCAATAGGCCCAAAGCCAATGCCATCGGAGGGACCCAGTCCATGTAAACATCTACTGGGGCCCGCTTCTTCTTCCCCAGTTCAGCCTCCGCTGCGGTTTCCCATTCCAGGAGGCGGCGTCCCGTCACCAGTCGCCGAATCAGCGTTCTCACCACCGCGTCCAGTGACAGGAGCATCTGGTGCGCGATAAAAGTCAAAGTTAGAAGCACGCCGACGTTTGCGGTGAAAAGAGAATCCGACGCGTCGCGTGCAACTTGCGAGTTACGCTCAGCCATCGCTCGAATCAGCTCAATAATGAATCGAAACCACACCGGAACAAATAGAATCGCGACCGCTGCCAAGGTCCAATATGCAGGTTTGCCCGGCAATATCAGCCAGCCAAGAACCAGCAAAAGAAATGTTGCGGGTTCCACCAGGCTCCGCCGTAAATTGTCGAAAATTTTCCATTGCGAAACCAGCGCAATGGGATTGCGCACCAGTCGTCCCGACTCGTCCGGCACCCGCGAAAGCAGCCACGCGGTAATCTGCCAATCTCCGCGTAACCAGCGATGCTTGCGGTGATTGTGCGCGCTGTAATGCGATGGATAGTCTTCGATGACCTCGATATCGCTTACCAGTCCCGCCCGTGCGTATGCGCCTTCAATGAGATCGTGACTAAGCAAGGCGTTGCGCGGAAACCGCCGGTCGAGCACCTGATGCACCGTATCCACTTCATAAATCCCCTTGCCCGCGAAACTTCCCTCGCCGTATAAATCCTGATAGACATCCGAAACCGCGCGTGTGTAGATATCGAATCCAGTCTGGCCGGAGTAGATATTCGCCAGTCGGGACGCCGCAGCACTCTGAACACTCACTCCGACTCGCGGTTGCAGGATTCCGTATCCGGCAACAACAATGTTGTTCTCAGTATCAATAATCGCCTGATTCAACGGATGCGCCATGGCCCCAACCATGCGGTATGCCGAGCCACGAGGCAGCTCAGTATCCGAATCGAGAGTGATGACGTAGCGCGCATTGGGAAGCACCGACAGGTTCCCTGCTTTAACCGGGAAACTGTCATACTGCTGACGAAGCAGCTTGTTCAGGTCGAGCAATTTTCCGCGCTTTCGTTCCCAGCCCATCCAAACGCCCTCGCGCGGGTTGTAGATTCGATGGCGATGAAGAAGCAGGAATGTACCCCCGCCTTGATCGGCATATTTTTCGTTTAATCCTTCAATCAGTTCGGCGCAGAGGTCAATCAGAGGATCGTCCTCCCGCGAAGGCTGCCGCGAATCCGGCAAGTCGCTGAGCAAGACAAAATGCAGATTTCGGTCGTGATTTCCCAGGAACCGCACTTCCAAATCGTCAACCAGTCTTCGCACCTGCTCTTCGTTGAGCAATAAAGTGGGCACCGAAACCAAGGTAGTGCAATCGCCTGGGATGCCGTCCGAAAAGTCGAGCTTCGGAAGAATCTCCGCTCGCAGCAGCGACGTGGTCAAATAGTTCACCAGTTCCACTGCGCTCTGTGACGATGGAAGCAGCAACGCGATCAGCGCCAGGAAAATTAATCCGGGTAAACTGTACGGGTCGGTGATCAACAGAACGATCGCCGACATAATCGCGCAACAAAGAATGGTTATGCCGGGAATGTAAAACTCGTCCGGATGCCGCCGCAGAAAAAGCTTGAGCCATTCAGAAATGGGGGGCCTGAACTGCACCTTCCTGTGAAGCAGATCGCGGCCTGCCGCGACCAAGTAATACCCGACGTGCGATTGGCGTAGCGCGACACGAGACCCCTGCGGCTTTTGGCGCTGGGCTTCACGAGCCATGGCAAGGGCCTCTTGAGCTATTGCCATCTCTGTGAAATCGCACCGCTCGGCCATATCAACAATCTTCTGTCGGTACAGTTCCCGGCTTTCAAAATCCATCCGGCTATAAGCGCCCACGGGGTCTTCGCGTAAAACCTGATCAAACATAATCAGGGGTTCGATAATTTCTTTCCAGGAAGCGTCCCCGATTTCCCGCAGGCTGCGCATGCACACTCCTAGACCGTAAACGCCCTGCGGGTCAGCCAACACTCGCGCGCCGCGGATCGCAATTTCCTTGAGCAACGCCACTTTCATGCACGAGACCACGGCCCACAGCTCCTTCACATTGAGAAGCGTGATCTCTTGAAACGCTCGCACGTATGCGCCGAACGCTGGTTCGCGAAACTCATAGGCTGCGGCAGATAAAAATCCTTGCGCAACAGCCGCAACCCGTGGAACCGTTTCACCGCTAGAGGTATAGGCGTGCGGAATCTTGCTTAGCGGTTTCACCGCATCAGCGGTGGCGTGCAATTCCGAATACACCAACCGAACGTTGTCGCAAAGCCAGTGAAAGTCGTCCGAGACCCCTGTCTTGGGGGCAGGTTGATGGATCCCCGCCAACACCGGCGCCAGCGCGGCATTCAGCGCACGCCGTTGTTTTACGATCCAATCCGAAGACTTGACGGTTGGGTGCCACGGCAGATTGCGCGCCAACTCGGAAGCACGCGAGCGCAGGTCTTCAAATTCCGGCGCGGTCTCGACTGCACGCTCCGGCTGTTGCGGCTCGTCGTGAACAGTCTCGAGATGAGGATGTTGCGGCATGCGAAATTATCTCTACCGGTAACTGGCGGCTTGCATTTCAAACATTTCGGCGTACCGTCCGCCAAGGCGCGACAATTGTTCGTGATTTCCGTCCTCGGCGATATTCCCATTTTCCAGCACAACAATTCTGTCGGCCATTCGAACCGTGGAGAATCTATGCGAGATGAATAGCGCCATCTTTCCAGCAGTGAGTTCCGCGAAACGATGGAAGACCTCAAACTCGCTGCGGGCGTCCAGAGCCGCTGTAGGCTCGTCTAGGACCAGAAGCTGCGCATTGCGCAAATAAGCTCGCGCCAGCGCAATTTTCTGCCATTCGCCGCCTGAGAGGTCAACCCCTCCATCAAAGCGGCGGCCTAACATTTGCTCGTATTGGAGCGGAAGTTTTCCAATAACCTGATCCGCCAGACTTTTTCGAGATGCAGTTTGCAGCAGCTTAAGATTGCTGATTTCATCAATTTGGCCGACCGCAATATTTTCACGCGCGGTCATTTCATACCGCATGAAGTCCTGAAAAATGACTCCGATTTCACGATAAAGATCCTCAAGGCTATATTCCCGAAGGTCCACCCCATCGAGCAGAATCTTCCCTTCGGTCGGATCGTACAAACGAGTAATGAGCTTAACGATGGTGGTCTTACCCTGCCCGTTTTCTCCGATCAACGCCACTCGCTCACTCGGGTGCAAGTGAAAATTTAATCGGTTGAGAATCCGTCGCGGGCTTCCGGGATAGTTGAAAGAAACATTGCAAAACTCGAATCCGCGCGTGATCGGCCTCGGCGCTGGCAGAGCGTTTGGTTTCGAACGAATGGTGGGTTGCATCTCAAAAAAAGCGAGAAGGTCGGTCAGGAACAAAGCCTGATCGGCAATTCCAGAAACCGTCGAAAAAATTTGCTGGATATTATTGCTCGCCTGCAAGATCGCGCCTGAGAGCAAATACCACGTGCCAATGGAAAATACTCCGGTCACGGTGCGCCAGATAACGATTATGTAGGCCGAGTAGTAGCCTGCCGTGGCAATGATCGAAAGAAAGCCGCCGGCAACCAGTTTGCGGCGGGACAGACTCACGTTCTCTTCGTAAATTTGATCTGAGAGGTGGGTGAAACGGTTAGTAAGAAAATCGGCCAAGCCGAAGAGTTTGAGTTCCTTGGCCGCCTCTTTACTGCCCCCGACCACTCGCAAGTAATCCAGTTGCCGTCTGACCGGCGTCTGGCGAAAATTCTTGGCATAGCCCAAAAAAGCGAAATGGCTTTCCCCTAGGAACGCTGGAATCACCCCGCCGACCAGCAAAAGTATCAACCACGGAGAATAAACGATGATCGTGATGGAAAGCGTGAGAGTAGTGATTGCCAACTGCACCAGTTGCCCGATTTGCTGAATCATCCCGAGGCGATCCGTGGCCTGTACGCGCGCCCTCTCAAGGCGATCGTAAAAAACTGGATCCTCGTAGGCGATCAAATCCAGCTCAGCGGCGTGCTTCATTACCTGAATGCTTACGTGGCGCATGTACTTGTCGGCCAGCAGCGAGTCCGAATAGTCAATCGCCCGAGCCAATACGCTGGTCATGAGCGCCAGCACAAACTCCGCTCCCACCAGCCACCAGAAATGCGGACCGACGGGCTCGTGAGAGGAGAGAACTTGGTGAATACGATTCAGAATTAAACTTGGAATCCAGAGAAGCGCCAGAGGAAAGAGCGAAGCAAATACCCGAGACAGCAAACTGAATGTTACGACCGACGGGCCAGACTGCCACACGATTTTAAGGACAGGGGGAACATTCCGAAGCGCGGCGAAACGCTCCTGCCAACTGCTGCGAAATGTCTCGTCCTTCGCCATGTCCGGATCCGAATCAGGTGCCGCAAGTGCTTGCGTTCACGAGCTAGAATATGCTGAACTTAAAGATGCCTCGGAAACCTGTAAGGTTTGTTTTAACACATACTTAGCGCCAGTTCCGTGGAAAACAAGACGAAAGGATGGACGAAACTCCATGGTAGAGACGCAGCTTGCTGCATCTTGCGGCGTGCCGACCGCAAGTTCGGTAGTGAGTCAGTTTGGCTCGGTAGCAGGGGACCAATCAACCACGAGGACACGAAGGCCAGTTTCGACGGGTTCCTTCGTGCAACTTCGTGTCCTTGGTGGTTGATTGGTTTCGCAACTTGACCCAATACTCGGGGTGCGACTTTCCGGCTCCCGGTTACGAAGTGACTTTGGATTGAAACTGACCCACTACCGCAAGTTCGCTGGCATTGACTTTCGCGGTCTGAATCGTCCCCAGAGTCAATTGGAACTGTCAATCGCAGATTTCCGTACAATGACTGTCTATAATCACCAGTCCCGCCCGGGAGGCATTCTATGCGCAAGATTGTAGCTTTCGTCTGTATCGCCGGAGCTCTTACGTTCGCGGCTTTCGCGGCATCGTCCAAAAGCAAGCCAGCCTCTCAGGACGACCGCAACTCAATCGTTATTGTCTTCAAAGATGGGCATCAGCAGACATTCCCAATGGCCGACATTGCGAGGATCGAATTTATGTCGCCCACAGTTTCCGCCGCAGGTTCATGGCCCGGTCATTTTATGGGGAAGTGGAGAGTGGGCGATGGAGCGGGGGGGACCTTCCTGATCACATTGAAACGCAATGGCGAGGCTGAAAAGACCATAGGATCCCGGCACGGAACGTGGACCGCCGTGGATGGCGAGGCCCGCATCGCGTGGGACGATGGCTGGCACGACGCCATACGCAAAGCCGGTGACGGATACGAGAAGGCGGCCTTTGGGCCGGGTAAGACGTTCTCGGATGATCCATCGAACGTTACTGATGCGAAGAGCACCGAGCCCATCTGAAGGCTGACCGGTGTCAGGACACTCGTTCCCCACCGCCGCGAGCACCGGCATTCTCAAGCGGGGGCGAGGGATATTGCCTCCATCGCCAACGCGGACCCACTTCGCCGCGAGAACAGACGACTCTTAGTTACCAGCGACGTTTTGACGCTTGTATTTGTGTTGACTCCCACTCCCATTTTGGATATCTTCCACCGGTGTTTTCGTTATTGCCGTGAAGTTTTTTCACAGTAGAGTGAAAAAACTTCACGGTAATCCGAAGTTCTTTGCATCTATTAAGACCAATCAAGCATAATACGAATACCCCCTTCTAGTTAGCTGGAAACCTTAGGAAATACGTGCTTTAGGAAAGATCTGCTTTGATGACCTGGAATCGGCGCCAATTTTTGAGGACGGCAGCAACTGGCGCTGCATTGTTTCCACTTCTGGGGAAGGGTTTCGCCTCGCAGATTTTGATGCCTGGTGACGCTCCCAGCAGCGATTCCAATATTTCTCTTCTTGACGACCTCCAACGTGCTTCATTTGAATTCTTTTGGAACGAAGCCGACCTCCATACGGGACTCGTTCGTGATCGTGCCAATGCGGATGGCGGCGATAAACGCATGGGAAGCAGCATCGCAGCTACCGGCTTTGGCCTAACGGCCTTATGCATTGGCGAGCAACGAGGTTATCGCTCCCACGCCGAGATTACCGCCAGAGTTCGAAGATCGCTGTACTTTCTGGCCCATCAGGCGCCCACGGTTCATGGCTTTCTATATCACTTTGTCGAGATGGACTCCGGAAAGCGCAGCATCGGTTCCGAAGTCTCGCCGATTGACATGGCGATACTACTTTGCGGCGTGCTGACATGCCGCGAGTATTTCCACGACGCGCAAATTCGCAGGGATGCTACGACTTTGTATAACCGCGTGGAATGGCCCTGGGCGCTGAATCAGGGCGAAACATTCGCGCTTGACTGGACTCCAGAATTTGGTTTCAGCCCCTTGCGATGGGACGCCTATTGCGAATCCATGATGCTATATCTTCTGGCGATGGGTTCGCCGACCCATCCGATTTCGCCTCGCTGCTGGCATAGCATCAAACGGCCAGAGATCGTATATGAAGACTATCGCTACATCTCAACCCCTGCGCCTTTATTCATTCACCAGTTTTCCCACGCTTGGTTTGATTTCAGGAATAAACGGGATCAGTACACAAACTATTTCGAAAATTCGGTCATAGCATCCCAGGCTCATCGCCAATTTTGTGCCTCGTTGAACACAAACTTTCCCTGCTACTCCGAGGATGTCTGGGGCATTACTGCTTCGGACTCGTCAGCCGGATACGTGGCATGGGGCGGACCTCCGATGCAGGGTCCCATTGATGGAACTCTCGTCCCGGCAGCATCCGCTGGGTCGTTGCCTTTTCTGTACAACGAATCCTACGAGGTTCTAAGAAATTTGCGCGGATATTATGGGCGCCAGATATGGAAGCGTTACGGCTTCGTGGACGCTTTTAATCCGCTCACGGGATGGGCAAGCACCGATGTCCTCGGAATTGACGTAGGCATCAGCATGCTTATGTCGGAAAACGCGCGAAGCCAGATGGTGTGGAACACATTCATGCGCAATCGGGAAGTGGGGATCGCGCTGCAAAAAGCTGGGTTTCATTCCCTGTACGGGCCGAATCCGGCATTTGCGGATCAATCGCCGCAAGCGCTCTCGATCGGCTGAATAGCCCATCTACCTGATACCGTAATGGCGCCTTCTGACGACGAGTGTTATCCGATTCTGCCGTAATGTTCCCGAGCCCGCTACTTTTGGGAGAAATCGTGCATCCTAACTTATATTCTGTCGTAAGCATTCCCCTGTTATTGTCATGAAAACAAATGCAAGATCGCTTTTCTGACGCCGAAAAATTGCTCACTTCGATTTCCTCAATAGCCATCGGCGACAGGGTGGGCCGGAAACGGCACTGCCTGTTGGGGACTTGCCCCAGTTCGATTTTCGCACAACGTTTTTTGAAGATACTGACGACGCTATTCGTGATTTCGTTGGTTCCCTTAAGCGCCCAGACCCCAAAAATTATCAGCCTCGATCAGGCCATTGATCTGGCGATGACTCACAATCATTCCCTCAAAGCGACGCGCACTTTGATCTTGCAGAATCAGGCGCAAGAAATTACTGCGAATCTTCGTCCGAATCCGTCGCTTGGATTTGACTCGCAATTCATCCCAATTTTTACTCCCAGTGCTTTTTCTGCGGACGACCTCAACTTGACCCAACAGTTTGATATCGGCATCGGGTACCTCTTTGAACGCGGCCGAAAGCGGCAACGCCGCCTCCAGGCCGCCCGCGACCAGACTGCGGTCACCAAAGCCCAGGTCACGGACATGGAGCGCACGCTAACCTTCAACGTCGCGCAGCAGTTCATCAACGTCTTACTCGCAGAGTCTACGCTGCAATTTGCGACCGAAGATCTCAAGGGTTTCAAGCAGACCGTGGACATTGGTGAGCAACAGTACAAGGTTGGCTTTATCAGTGAGGCCGATTACCTAAAGATCAAATTACAAATGTTGCAATTTCAGACCGACGTGTCTTCCGCTGAACTCGCCAAAGTTCAAGCCCTAATCGGCCTGAGGGAATTGCTGGGATATGACGCTGTGCCGGCGGACTACGACGTAGAAGGCGATCTAGCTTACCAGCCATTGAAATCGAGTATGGAAGATTTGCAGGCGCAAGCCCTGCGGGAACGTCCCGATCTTCAAGCGTCAGTACTCGGCATCACGGCCGCGCAAAGTCAAATTCTGCTGGCAAAGGCGAATGGGAAACAGGACTTGAGCGCCACCTATGACTTCAGCCACGTATCCGGCCAGAATTCCGCGTCTATCTTCCTTGGTATGGATTTGCCAATCTTCAATCGAAACCAGGGCGAAATTGCCCGCACACGCTATGCTCTGACGCAAGCGCAGGAATCACAGCAGTCGGCCAGTGATACTGTTATGTCCGACGTTGAGAATGCCTATGAGGCAATCAAGAGCAACGAAAAGGTCACACAACTCTACCTTTCAGGTTATCTCAAACAGGCACAAGATTCCCGAGACATCAGTCAGTACGCTTATAAGCGAGGCGCGGCCAGTCTCCTCGATTTTTTGGATGCTGAGCGCAGTTATCGCGCCATCCAAATAAGTTACCGGCAACAGTTGGCGTCCTACATGACCGCAATGGAACAATTGAAAGAAGCTGTGGGAACGAGAACCGTCCAATGAAATTTGCCTCGCTCAGGCCGCGCGCTGGAATTCCTGGGCTTTTTGCGGCTGCACTGTTAGCTGCGACGCTGGTATCGAGCGGCTGCCAGGGGTCAAAGACCAACGCGGCAGACGAGAGTTCGCAGGCTGGCAACAATCCGGAATTGTTCACAATTCCGCAAGATCAGACATCGCATGTGCAAGTCGTAACCGTTCAACCCACAACCCTCACTCGCAGCCTGCGGCTTACCGGCGCTGTCGCCTACAACGGTTTTCGCACGACCCCCGTAATCACTCAGGTCAGCGGCCCGGTCAGTAGAATCGCCGTGGTTCCTGGTCAGAAGATCACCAAGGGCCAACCCATGCTCTACGTCGCGAGCCCGGATTACTCCCAGCTCCGCAGCAACTACCTGAAGGCCAAAGACGCATACCTGTTAGCCCAGAAAGCTTATGCGCGCGCAAAGGATTTATATCAGCATCACGCAATCGCCGAACAAAACCTGGAACAAGCCGAGTCGGCGGAAGTGCAGGCCGGCGGCGACATGGCGTCGGCCGCGGCGGCCCTGAAAGTCATGGGAATCACCGATCCCGACGCCCTTGTGAAAGCGCCGCCATCCTTCGAGGTTCCGGTTCGCGCCCCCATCAGCGGCGAAGTTGTCGAGCAACTGGTTTCGGCGGGTCAATTCATACAGCCCGGAACCACGCAATGCTTCACCATCTCCGATATGAGCACCGTCTGGGTGCTGGTAAATGTCTATCAAAATGATCTTCCGTATGTGAAGGTCGGAGACCAGGTNNGATATGTTCGTCACTTCGACCGTAAACGCTGGAACTATCAAAGATGCGATTGCATTGCCCGATTCCGCAGTGCTTCGCGATAACGAGAACCAGCCATTTGTTTATGCCGAAGTTGGTTCGAATCAGTTTGGCCGGCGCGGCGTTACCCTCGGTGAAAATCTGAGCGGTCAAACGCAAATCACCAGCGGCATAAAACCAGGCGATCGGATCGTCGGGAATGGAAGTCTCTTCCTTCAGTTCGCAAACTCGTTGCAACGGTGAGTTTGGCAATGGTAATGAGAAATCTGTTTTACATTGTCATTCCGGGCCATTGCATCGCAAGGAAACTGAATAGTCAGGCGCGAGGAACTGCTTTAAGTTTGCTTCTGCCGCAACGCAGAACTACGGGCAACGGTAACACTGCTTCACACAAATGATTCACCGACTCGTCCAAGCCGCCCTCCGCCAGCGATTCCTGGTTCTCACGCTGACTCTGTTCATCACCCTAGGCGGAATCCTATCTTTTCGCCGGATGCCCGTGGATGCGTACCCCGACCTATCTCCTCCCCAGGTCGAACTCATTACCCAATGGCCTGACCACGCAGCGGAAGAAGTCGAGCGGTTGGTAACGCTTCCGATCGAACTCCAGATGAACGGCATCCCTCGCATGATAGTGATGCGTTCGATCTCGCTCTACGGCCTTTCGGACGTAATTCTCACTTTCGAAGACAGCACCGATGACTACTTCGCGCGGCAAATCGTTTTCGAACGCATTGCGCAAGCCACTCTTCCCACTGGCGTGACTCCAAGCATGGCCCCCTTGTTCAGCCCCAGCGGACTGGTTTATCGCTACGTCCTCGAAAGTCCAGATCGCAGTCCGCAGGAATTGAAAACTATTGAGGATTGGGTTGTTGAGCGATCCTACAAATCGGTTCCCGGGGTAGCCGACGATTCGGGATTCGGGGGCACTGTCATGCAATACCAGGTGCTGCTCGATCCTGCGCGGATTTACGGATACCACCTTACGATTCCGCAAGTGCTATCCGCATTGGCCGCCAACAACGCGAATACCGGGGGCGGATTTTATTCCCAGGGTGGCCAGTTCTATTATGTGCGCGGCATTGGACTCCTTCGCAATACTGAGGACATCGGCAATGTTGTAGTAGGCGCAAACAAGGGTGTCCCCATTCGGGTGCGCGACATTGGAGATGTCGTCATCGGGCACGCTCCCCGGCTGGGCGAATTTGGCTTTCAGAAAAATGACGACTCCGTCGAAGGCGTAATACTCATGCTTCGCGGCGATCAGACCCAAAATGTGCTGAAGGGGGTCGAGGCAAAAACTGAGGAACTGAATAAGCACATTCTTCCACCGGACGTGAAAATCCGCCCTTTCTATGACCGAAGCGAACTAGTAAATCTAACAACCACCACCGTCGAAAATAATCTGCTCCGCGGCATGGTCCTCGTGCTCCTGGTGCTGATTTTCTTTTTGGTCAGCTTTCGCGCCGCGATTATTGTCGCTGTCACGATTCCTCTTTCGTTGTTGTTCGCGTTCATCGCGCTCCATGCGCACGACGGGGCGGCCAATCTCCTCTCGATTGGCGCAATTGATTTTGGCATCGTTGTTGACGGTACCGTCGTGATGATGGAAAACATTTATCGCGAGCTGGCTCTTAGGGAAGGACAGGCTTATTCCCTGGACGAAGTCATCGTCGCTGCCGCCAAAGATGTTGATCGTCCCATCTTTTATTCCGTTGCAGTTATTCTCGCCGGATACCTTCCCATTTATGCACTCAGCGGTCCCGCCGGAAAACTGTTCCATCCTATGGCCGAAACCATGTCTTTCGCGCTGGTCGGCGCGCTCCTCCTCACCCTCACCCTGACCCCGGTGCTCGCTTCGTATTGGTTCAAGAAAGGAGTACGCGAAAAACGGAACCGCCCGTATGAGTGGATGAAGGAACAATATGCGAAGCAATTGGATTGGGCTTTGGACCGCCCTAAGCTCGTCATGATTATTGCAACTTTGATTTTTGCTGCGAGCTTGTGCCTCGTTCCATTTATTGGCGGCGAGTTCATGCCACATCTGGACGAGGGCGCGCTCTGGGTGCGCGCAACGATGCCCTACACAATTTCTTTCGAGGAGGCCAGTAAAATTGGCCCGCAACTCCGCGCCATTTTAATGTCGTATCCGCAGGTGACGGTCGTCGGATCGGAACTGGGGCGTCCCGACGATGGCACCGATCCTACGGGATTTTTTAATTGCGAGTTTTATGTAGGGCTGAAGCCTTACAAAGATAAAGCCTGGGGAGGCGAGACTCCGAACAAAGCCGCGCTGATCGAATCCATCAACAAGAAATTCACTGCTTTTCCTGGAATCATTTTCAACTACACTCAGCCCGCCGAAGATGCCGTGGACGAGGCGCTCACTGGATTGAAAAGTTCATTGGCCGTCAAGGTCTATGGCGAAGATTTGAACGTACTTCAGGATAAAGGTATCCAGATAAAAAACACTCTCAGCCGCGTGCCGGGGTTTACCGACCTCACTGTAGTACGGGAATTAGGACAGCCCAGCCTTTTAATTGACGTGGACCGCGACAAGATCGCTCGTTACGGCATTAACGTGGCCGATGTGGAAGCCGTCATATCAGCCGCTGTCGGCGGGCAGGCGGTCACCCAAGTGATCCAGGGTGAAAAATTATTCGATCTTGTGGTCAGAATGCAGCCGCAATTCCGCAGTAATGCCAGCGAAATTGGAAACTTACTTGTAGGCACGCCGGATGGACAGCAGATTCCACTCTCCCAACTCGCGGCGATCAAGCAAGGAAACGGCGCATCATTCATTTATCGGGAAAACAACTCCCGATACATTGGCGTTCAGTACAGCATCGAAGGAAGAGACCTGGCAACCGCCGTCGAAGATGGGCAAAGGGCGGTCAACAAAGCAGTCACTCTGCCGCAAGGCTACACCCTGGCCTGGGGCGGCGAATACAGCCAGTTGGTTGCCGCTGGCTCCCAACTTTCTATCATCGGGCCTTTGGCGGTCGCTCTGATTTTCATGATCCTGTTCGCCCTTTACGGAAACCTCAAATTCCCGCTGAGCATCGCAGTCGGCGTAATCATTACGCAACCCGTTGGCGCTCTCGTCGCCTTAAAGCTGACCCACACGCCCTTCAGCGTTTCTTCGGTATTAGGTCTCTTGGCCTTGCTTGGGGTCTCGGTTGAAACCGCGGTTATCCTTGTTTCCTACATTAACAAGCTTCGCCAGGAAGGAAGAGACATTCGAACCGCCACCCGCGAAGCTTCCCTGCTGAGACTGCGTCCCATCATGATGACGGCATTGGTTGCCTGTCTTGGTCTTCTTCCCGCAGCGCTTTCGACGGGCATTGGATCGGATACGCAGAAGCCGTTCGCCATCGTTATTGTTTCCGGTCTGGTGTCCCGATTGATTATCGGATTCTTCGTCAATCCCGTGCTCTACGAGTTAGTCGCGAGAGAAGGCGACGTTCTCCAAGTATAAAATCCCAGATGCCTCCAATAACCTGCGGTGCCCCAGAGCCTGCCCTGAGATTGTCGAAGGGTTCGCGCCCGTTTTTTTGGCGCTAGCCTGGGGTTTTGCGATGCGCCCTCCATCAGACACAGCGTGCTTTTAAACTTAACAAGCCACAGGACGCAATCGTAATCCTTTGCATCTATAGTCCGGCGAAAGGAATCAACATAACTCGCGCGTGCGATCTTTAATACATTCCCTGGAGTAATACATGGCGCGAGTGAGTGACTTGAGGACGATGAAGCAATTTCCTTTTTCTAATTTGGGAATAGTTATTTGCATATCCAGTCTTGCGTTGTGTAAGCCTGCCCGTGCCCAAATGCCTTCAGTCTCGCCAAACGGCTCCCCGATGTCGCAGTCCACATCCCCACCCCCGGCCTCCCAACCGTACGGCAGTAACTCGAACGCGACAGCTACAAGCGGCACTCAGTCCCCTTTTTACGGAAGCGTCCCAGAAGGCAAAGCTAGTCCATACGTTCTGTCTCTATCCATAAAAGATGCGATGGAACGCGGCCTGAGGAACAATCTTGGCCTGCTCCTTGAGAGCGACAACACGCTCGAGGCACGCGGAGAAAAGTGGAAGGAGCTCAGCGCCCTGCTCCCGAATGTTAACGCCACCATCACCGAGAGCGTCGCCCAGATTGACCTTGCGGCGGAAGGATTTCGATTTGCCACCCCCGGCATTCCCAAGATCATCGGCCCAATCGGAATTTTCCAGGCCCAGACCAATTTTTCGCAATCCATATTCGATCTTCATCTTCTCGACAGAAATCGGGGTGCCTCCGCCAATCAGCGTTCCGCTCAATTTAATTACAAGGACGCAAGGGAGTTGGTCGTCCTCGCCGTCGGTAATTCATATTTGCAAACACTCTCCGCCACGGCTCGCGTTCAGACTTTGCAGGCTCAAGTGCAAACAGCCCAGGCTCTTTATGGCAAATCTGTAGACCAGCAGAACGCGGGGGTCATTCCAGCCATTAACAGCCTTCGCGCGCGAGTCGAGTTACAGAGCCAGCAGCAGCAGCTGATTGTTGCGCGCAATAATTATGCAAAGCAGAAGCTGATGCTGGCCAGAATCATCGGACTGCCTCCCGGGCAGGAATTTATTCTCTCCGACCAGGTTCCCTACGCACCGCTTGCTCAAATGACCATGGGAGAAGCTCTTCGGCGCGCCTATGCGTCACGCTCCGATTATCAGGCTGCCGTACAAAGAGTGCGTGGTGCAGAATATTTTCGCAATGCCGCGACCGCCGAGCATTACCCCTCGCTGAATCTCGCCGGCGACTATGGCGACGCAGGCATTCGTCCCGGCAGTTCCCACGGAGTGTTTCAAGTCGGCGCGACGCTGGAAATCCCAATTTTCGCCGGTGGCCGATCTCACGCAGACGCTTTAGAGGCCGAGGCCTCATTACGCCAAAGCAAACAGCAACTCGATAATCTCCGCGCACAGATTGACTATGAAGTGCGAGTCGCCCTCTTGGATCTTGCCGCCGCGGCCGATCAGGTTGAGGTGGCTCGCAGTTCGGTTGATCTATCGAGCCAAACCTTGAATCAATCTCGTGACCGCTTTGCCGCGGGCGTGGCTGACAATTTGGAAGTAATTCAGGCTCAGGAGGCGGTTGCTGCCGCGAATGAGAATTATATTTCCAGCCTTTACGCGCATAATGTAGCCAAGATCTCATTGGCGCGCGCTATTGGGTTTGCTGAAAAAGGTGTAAAGGAATATTTACAGAGCAAGTAATATGGCCCAAAACACAGAAACCGTCGAACGAGACAACGTGAAACCCACTGAAGCCGAACCTCACTTTGATAGGCAGCATGCGCCCTTGCCGGCTTCAGACAGTGATCTCCACCAGAAACGTTTCAGCGTACATAATCCCCGCGTCCGCATGGCGGCGATTATTGCTGCGATCGTGCTCGTTGTGGCCCTCTTCTTCCTCTGGAGGTATTTCTCCAGCTACGAGAGCACCGACGATGCCCAGGTGGATGGCCACTTGAATTCCGTCAGTTCTCGCGTCGCCGGGCACGTAAATAAACTATTGGTATCTGACAATCAATACGTGGACGCCGGAACTCCGCTGGTGGAGATTGATCCCCGTGACTATCAGGTTGCCGTGGATCGCGCACAGGCGGATTATGATTCTGCTCTCGCTGTCGCAAGAGCCGCGCAGGTAAATGTCCCTATCACTTCCATCAACAGCGGAAGTCAGTTGAGCACTGCCCAAGCCGATGTACAAAACGCCCGCGCCGGAATCTCGGCGGCCCGCCAACAGCATGCCGCGGCAATCGCGCAAATAGCCCAGGCTCAGGCAAATAATGTAAAAGCCCAGAGCGACGTGGCGCGATACAAACTGTTAGTGGACAAACAGGAAATTTCCCAACAGCAGTACGAACAGGCAATTGCCGCCGCGCAATCCAGTGCCGCCAACGTGGATGCCGCGCGTGCTGCTGCTTCCGCCGCACAAGATCAGGTAAAACAAGCAGAAGCCCGCCTTGCCCAGGCCGAATCTAATGCCCGTGCCGCGGGTACCGGTCCGCAGCAAATGGCGGTCATTCGCGCCCGCGCTCAAGCGGCGCAGGCCGATGCCGAACAAAAAAAAGCTGCCCTCGAGCAGGCCAAACTCAACTTGGGCTATACCCACATCGTCGCCCCAGTCAGCGGCATCGTAACCAATCGCACGGTTGAGGCGGGGCAAAATGTGCAGCTCGGCCAGGATCTGATGAAAGTCATCAATCTCGACGACATCTGGGTCACGGCAAATTTCAAAGAGACGCAGCTGCGTAAAATGGCAATTAACCAGCCGGTTACCATCCATGTAGACATCAATGACAAGGATTACAAGGGCCACATGCAGAGCGTAGCTGGGGCCAGTGGATCAATCACCAGTTTGCTTCCTCCTGAGAATGCCACGGGAAATTACGTGAAAGTCGTGCAGCGCATTCCCGTGAAGATTACCTTTGACGCGGGAGAGACAAAGGATCATGTGATGCGGCCCGGTATGTCCGTCGAGCCAAAAGTATGGATAAGATAAGAAGTGGGGCAGTTCAATGGAGCGCCGGGCGTCCTCGCCCGGCAGGACGGGCGCACCGCCCGTCTGTAGTTCATCCTTAACGAGAGCCTTAACGAGAGCACCGAGGGAGCGACCCTTTGTATCGAATCATAACGGTTGAGCGCGAATACGGGTGCGGCGGCGGCGAGATTGCGCAAGAATTGGCACTCCGCCTGGATTGGAAACTCTGGGACCATGCCT
>PNAR01000191.1 GCA_003169715.1 Acidobacteriaceae bacterium
AGGGATCCGAGGTGTGGGAGAGTAGGACGTCACCCAATTAACCTGAAAAGAGCCTTGATCGAGAGATCACGGCTTTTTTCATTTTGGAGCCGATCTTTGCGCATACTGTCCCGATTTCCCGTCACGGGAGGCGCTTATATGCGAAACCTCGCCGCTCTCGTTTCAGCCCTGGTGGCCGGAACAATCACAGTTGCCCAGGCAGCTGCACCTTCATTTATCTTTAGCGCCATCGCCGATCCCAACGTCTATCCAGTTCTCGACAAGTACTTTCGAAGCACGGATTTCGTCGATATCCGGATGCTCAGCGCCGACCAGCATTTGAGCCAGCTCCTCGATCGCGCCCATCAAGTCGATTTGGCTGACACTATTGGCAGAATCCAAGCGGACCTCGATCTGGGCTGCGGCGCTGGGTCGCCGGGTACCATTTGGTACCAACCGACGATAGGGCCTTATGATCTCGCCAGCTCACCGAATAGCATTGCCAGCGCCACAAATAGAATTCACTCCAGCGGCTGCAGCTTGGCCGGGATTCTTCCGAGCGCTGAGTTTTGGGGTTACACCGGCGCATGCCAATTCAATCTCGCTGGCAGTGGTGGACGGCTTCCTGCTCGCCTACCCGTTGAATCCAAACATGGAGCACAAATACAGTACGGCTCAGAATTTGGAAACGGTGCTGGCCGCTTTCCGCTCGACCGTGCCCTGAATTCCAGGTTTCGCAAATGGTAAGTTTTGCAACGTGAACGAGAGGCCCTAAAAACAGGGGGTCCAGCATTGCAGTGGTCAGTCGCGAAATGGGTTCCGAAAAAAGACTCCCCGCAGCCGGTCATTGATGTTGGGAGCGTACAGGCCGGTTTCGGATTAGTTCGATTTTTTAGCGTGTGCCTTGCGTCGCTTCGTTTTCGCTTCGTCCTTCAGCACGGCAGATTTTGGAACGGAGAGAAAGAGGCGGACGCCACGGTCGAAGTTCTGGAATTGGTCGGGCGCATCGCATTTTACCGCGATGTCCTCGGGAATCGCAATTGGGCTGGTGGATTTCATCGACTCCATCATAACGCCATCCACTCGGAAACGAGCGATGGTTTTATTTGGTTCTCTGCGAACGGCGCTTCACCATGGGACACCCGTTGCTGTCGAACCATGCAGGCTCTGCGTCTTCGCGCGGCACACGAAAAGTGAACTGATGTTTTGTGCCTAAGGCCCCTTCAAGTGTCATCTCGAACGAGTCCAAATAGATCAAGCATCCGCGGTTGTCGGTGCCCATTGAAAACTGTACGGCAGAATGTGGTGGGACATTATCCACAGATGCCACGGGCGAGCCAATAATGTCCCCGCCAGGCGTCCCGTACTGGTGGAAGTGGAGTGTCCCACGGGTAATTCGATTCGTCGTGTCATTTTGCAAGCGCCCCATTTGAGAGTTAGGCGGATCGGAATAGTTGGTCCAAATGAGCGTAAACGTCATTGAGCCGCTGCCATCCGTCAGCGTGATGAAGGCTGCGGGTCGTGGTGGCGGCTTCTTGGCGGCGTTGAGCCAGGGCATACCTAGAAGCACCGACAGAAGTATCGCGATACGGCTCATGATCGAAGATTGTCTCACTTGCCACAACCGCACGTAAAGGGGGGGGGCGTATCTGCGCTGGAGGAAATGATGATTACCAGAGAACAATCGCGGCTGAGGGCGGGCTATGATGGGGAGGTTGTTGTCTTTCCTGGTACCTGCACACCAATGTCAACGGCTATCGCCAGGATATATACCCCTGAAGGCTTTGTCATAGCGACAGACGGAAGAGCCACTGACCCTGATGATGGGACGTGGTTCGCGGTTCAGAAACTGTTCCCGATAGAACAGCCTGCCAGAAGGCTCGCATATATCCTCGCTGACACTGTCGCGATCACGCGCAAGAATAGCAAGGAGATTGTTTTTGACTTCGCACAGGGGATTGTAGAAGCCATAAAAGTCACTACGGGAACACAAAGCAGGAGTTTGTACGAATATGCTAGGGAGTTGGCCACGGTTCTAGATGTGGCTCTGAAGTGTGCGACGAAAGCGGCTAAGATTCCACCACCGGATCCAGATATAGAGGATTGGGATTCCACGTCAGTTTTTATTGATGGCTACTGCGGAAAGCACCCTGAGCGCGCCCATATACAATTCATCCACGACGGAGACGATCAAACAATACCAAAGATCTCCGCAGAAGACCTAAAGCACAAATGGTGGGGATCAAAAGAGATTGCAAGCATACTTTTCGATGAAGTTGATCCTAGACTCGCGGCGTACAAGATTGCGGAGTACAGGGTACCCGCAGTGCAACCGACAACCTTGCTCGAAGCCATCGAAATGGCAAGACGATATGTGAGCGCTCATTGTGATCCCAAAGCGCTCGAAATCGATAGACGGGCCTGTTCAAAGTGCGGACCGCCGATTCGCATTGCTACAATTACATTCCCCGAAGGCTTTCGATGGGTTGAGTGACTGATATGGTCAGCCTTGCGTAAAGTGCGTACTTGCGTATGAATATTACTACTCCCTCATCAAGCAATGCCGAGTCTCTGGCACTCTGCTTCCAGACCCATCAGGGCCTCGATCGAGAAGAGGGGGTACGGCACGCCGGAAATCGATTTCCCGTGCCGCAATAACTCGAAATTGGTCGGCACTACCGTCAACTCCGACGGCTGCACACTTTGACTCGACATCCTGAGAAGCGCATACCAGCCCGTCTGTGGAGGCTGGAGCTCGCGACGCAACGCGATTTCAAGGGACGTGGCGTCCTGCCTGCCGGTCAGCAGTTCAATCCCGCTCTTGATCGGGTCGATGAACGGCTTGGCAGCGCTGATCAGCGCGACGCCGCCGGCCGAGGCCAACTGAGTCAGGCATGTCAGGAACGGCGCCGCCAGGTCCGCGTGTTTCACCGCGAACACCCCAGTTTCGAACGAGACCTTAGTCCCAATGTAGGGCACCGGTCCGAAGATCGTCTGGTCTATTTGCAGCACGTTCTCTATGCGCTTGGGATCAAGGTTGCGTAGGAAATCGGGAGACAACACCGTCTGGATGCTTGCAATACTACCGTCCTTCATTCCGAGCGACGCCTGGGCGTAGGCCTCGCCAGGCGATGAATTCCGGTCGCGCACTCTGAATTCGTGTCTAGCCATCCATTGAAAAAATGTCGGCGATGGCCATCAGGCTGATACAATCCGCAGTAGGGAGCGTCTGGTCGAAATGTCCGTTTGCGCGAACTGCCAAAAAAATTTGAGCCCTTTAGCGAAGTTCTGCACGTATTGCGGGAAAGCCGGGCCAATTGGCGGCACAGGGCCAAGCCACTTCATCATTCGAATGTTGCCCCCGGCGCCGTCGAATCCCGATGCGATCATAAATGGCGTGATTAGAGCGAACGGTTACGCACGAGGTGCGGCTACGATTGACTTCAAAGTGGACCCCGAGGCCTCTAACGAGGCATACATCATGGGCCTTCTGAACTTCTACGAAAAGAAGGGGTTCAGCGTAGACGGCCGCTTGAGCAAGTTGCACAATTTCAGCGGTGTGGCGAATGGGAAATTGATAGCAGTCTTTCACAAACGTTGATGAATTTGCGGACCGTTCTTTGCGGCCGAATCGCACAAATCCAAGATCTGGGATCGAAGCTGTAAATAACACGGCGTCAGGGGAGAGTGATGCACAGATCCGCAGATTCCCTCCATCTCTGCCGCATCAACTTCCGGTTAACTTCGCGGACCGCGGATGTAGAATTATAGCCATGATGGAACGCAGCGCATGGCTGCATTTGCTACTGACCGTGTACCTTTGGCTCATCTCATGGATTCCACTCGGCAACTGGAATCGTCAGCCTGAGGGGACCTTGTTGCAGGCTCTCCTGGACGGCAGAGGTATTCAGGCGGAAGACTTGGGTATGTTGGCGTTCGTCACCCTGCCTGGGGTCTTGTTTTGGCTGGCGTACAAGCGCGGCAGCTTCTGGTTTGCTCTCCCGGCCTTAACTCTCGATATTGTTTGGCTGGTGATGCAAATTCAATCGTGGTGGCTTCCTTACATCTTCGGAACGGACAAGCGTTGGCAACTCGCCTATGCCAAGGGTCCAACGACGAAGCTCTTACCTTCGTTTGGCAACCATGTGGCTCCGGACGGCATGCATTTCATGATTCACGTGCTACTGGTTGCTGCGCTATTCACCGGCGTGGCTGGTCTCCGTCAGATCAAGCTCGCGC
The DNA here is from genome assembly GCA_003169715.1 of Acidobacteriaceae bacterium. Classification (GTDB taxonomy): domain Bacteria; phylum Acidobacteriota; class Terriglobia; order Terriglobales; family Acidobacteriaceae; genus PALSA-188. Next base: position 4,219 of record PNAR01000191.1, read on the forward strand.
AGGAGAAGTAGACAGACGAGGGTTTCGTCGGGACCGTTCAAAATACTTGAGGAGGCCTCCCAGGCGGTGGCGACAGGACGTTCGCGCCGTCGACCGTGCCACGTATAAGCGCCGGAG
>PNAR01000114.1 GCA_003169715.1 Acidobacteriaceae bacterium
TTCCGCCAGGACCTCTTTTATCGCATCAACGTAGTGAATCTTCACATGCCTCCACTGCGTGAGCGGCGCGCCGATATCGAAGACTTGAGCAGTTATTTTCTCGAGTACTACAATCGCAAATACAATTGCCGCGCCAAAGCTCTATCCGCCGATTTGCTGGCAGTCTTGCACAAATACCATTGGCCGGGAAATATTCGAGAACTGGAGAACCTGATAAAGCGCTACGTGATTCTCGGTAGCGAAGACGTTATAACCAGCGATCTAATGACGCGTGAGCCGGAATACGCAATTCCTGAGCTTAATTTGGACGGCCCCATTTCTCTGAAAAAAGTCACACGACAGGCAACACGGGACCTGGAACGCAAGATCATTCTAAAAGTCTTGCAAACTCATCACTGGAACCGTAAGCGAGCCGCCAGAGCGCTCAATATCAGCTACCGCGCCTTGCTGTACAAAATTCGGGATGCGGGGCTCCCACCTAATCGATCCTCGCGTCGGCCTCCGGAGACCCTGCCTGACACCGCCGCCGCCTGATCTAGGGGAGCACACCGATCGGTCTTGTTCCCGCCGCTGTGGGAGACGATTCCGCTGAACGCGGCAATTCCGTGACGAGGGGGCGGGGATGAACGTTCAAATGACGAATTCGACGATACAGAGGTTCAACACTGTTCAATGGCATGACTCAAAGCTAGTTGGCCTCTGTTTCTACAAAGCTGGGGAAGAGAACCGGGTAAAGCTATCTCTTCAGTTGATTGATGAAGATGGCTGTCTGTCGCCATCTGAGGTCATCTTCAAGGAGTGCGTTTACTGCCAAACTGATGTCAACCTGGCTGCCAAGTCGATGTGCGGTGACGATATCTCAAGTGCGAAATGCTATGAGTCATCGGATTGGAAGCGCATTGTCTCTGAACCTAGTCCCTACGATCCTATCCAGGGTGGTCGGGGCTTCGATGAGTATCTTCATTTCAATCTGAGCATGTGCCCACCAGGTGGGACGATCAGCATCCTGGCAAAGGGGTTTTCGCTCGAAATGAAAACTCCAGGGTAGATCGTGTCATTGATCCTGACCGCGCATAACTACGACTTTAACTGGGCCAACTGCTTCCTCACGTCGTCCGCGTCGCCATAGTTTGGATTGATCTTCAGCACCTTTTCCAGTTGCTCCCGTGCCAAGCCGGACTGATCGGTTTTTTCATAGGCCAATCCAAGGTGATAGTGCACGGTCGGATTGTCTGGCGCTTTGTTCTTTGCCTCGAGCTTCAGAGCTTCCTGAAAAAGATCAATGGCGGACTTATAGGCGCCCTTTTGATACAGCACCCATCCCAGCGTATCGGCTGCGTTTGGAGACTCGGGCATTCCGCGACGCGCGGTTTGCGCCAGTGATAGAGCCACGTCCACGTTTCCGCCCGTTTGCAGCATGACGTAGGCAAGATTGTTCGAAGCCATCGGATTATCAGGCTTGGCGTCCAGCGCCTTCTGATAGGCGTCCTTGGCATTAGGCCAATCTTTCTTCGACTCGTACAGTTCGCCGAGCAGGATATAGAAGCTAGGCTGCCTGGGATTGTCTTTGATGGACTGCTTATAGGTCTCAATTGCCTGATCCGGAGATCCTTTGGCCACTTGGACCTGGCCCAGCTTGAGCAGGGCATCCGAATTGTTCTTGTCCAACTGTACGGCCTTCTTGAATGCCGCCTCAGCCTGGTCCAATTCTTTCTTGTTATTGAATAGTCCGGTTCCCAACAGATCGTAGAAGGCAGTGTTATTCGGCGATTTTGCGATTTGCGCTTTTGCCGCAGCGATGGCTTTATCCATCTGTTTCTCGGCTACAAAAGTATTCATCAGCCCGGCAAGCGCGTCTGAGGAGTTAGGGTCTCGATCAAGGGCCTGCTGGAAAGATGCTTCCGCGCCACTGAATTGCTTTTGCGCAAAGTGCAGATTCCCCATTTGCTGGTAGCCAGTCGGCGCTTGTGGGGCCACCTCAATGGCTTTGCGCGCGTCTTGCTCGGCCGGAGCGAATTGCTGACGATTCATATTTGACAATGCGCGCAACGCATAGCCGTCGGGAGATCCCGGCTCTATCGCAATAATCTCGTTGGACGTGTGTTCGAGCGCGGGCATGTCCCCCTTGCGCAACTCCAGCGCAGCGAGTGCCCTCTGGGCCTCGACCAATTGAGGATGGATGCGCACCGCGTTTTGCCATTCGCTCTCCGCCCTCGCCAGATCTCCGAGCCGGTCAAATGCCATCCCGAGATGGTAATGCGCAACCGCATTATCGGGATCGTTCTTGATCGCTGTCTGCAGGGTTTGCGTGGCATCGTTGGTATGCCCGTCGCGAATCTGAATTTGGCCGCGGAAAATCAATGCCTCTTCATCTTCAGCATTGCTTTTCAATATTTCGTCGTTCAACTTCCGCGCATCATCCAGCTGTCCCTTAAGGATCAGCAGCTGAATATAATTCTTTTTCAACTGGATGTCTTTGGGATGTTGCTGGTAAAGCGCAGCATACTCGGCAGTCGCTTTGTCTATATTGCCGTTGGCGAAATAAAAATCGCCCAGCATCCTGTAACCGGTGGAATTGTCGGGGAAATCCACCTTCGCCTTTTTTAGAAATTCCTCAGCCTCGGCTTTCTTTCCCTCGGCCATATAGAGACGAGCGAGCGCAGCACGGGGCTCGGGATCTTTGGGCGCGATTGCAATGGCGTGGTTGAATTGTTGCTCGGCCTCGCTGAGACGATTGCGTGACACATAATAGCCGCCCAAAGCTAGTTCAGCGTTCATAGCTTTGGGATTGAGTTCGATAGCTTTCTTGAAGTTCGTCTCGGCAGCGTCCGCCTGATTGGACCGCATCTGGAACATCGCAAGATTCAAATACGGTTCCCACTCAGCCGGATTCAAATCAATCGCTTTTTGAACTTCTTTCATTGCACCGGGCAAGTCATTCTGGGCCGCCAGCAGGTTTGCCGCCGCGACATGTGCTTGGGGGTTATTGGGAGCCTTCTGCAATAGCAGATCAGTGTGTTCCTGTGCCTGTTTCAAGTCGTGAGCCGCGATCAGCAGATTGGCCAGATCAATGTGCGCCTCATAATTATCTGGCTGTATCTCGACCGTGCGGCTGAGTTCCTGGTAGGCATGCATCCAATCCTGAAGCTTCAGATAAGTCTGAGCGAGGTGGAAGTGGGCGTCGGCATAACGCGGATCCTGCTGAATCGCATTGCCAAACTGAATCGCGGCTTCCCGGTATTGAGCCTTCTCGTAGTAGCGCTGTCCACTTTCAAAATACTTCTGCTTCCGGACATTAGGATCACGGGAGCATCCCGTAAACAAAGCGGTGATAATTGCTAGCGAAAGAAGCAGCCGAAATACGGAAGATCGCGTCATTTTACAAGTCTCCACAAACCAAGCGCGAGTGCTGGGCGCAAATCTCGATCATGAATCTAGAGTAACTGTACAAAGGTTACTGCAATCAGGGTATCGAGGAAAGGTTACCCGCGTCACTGCATCGGATTGCTAAACAGGATTCAAAACCTCGGATGTTCGACATCCTCTCAAAAAAGTTAATTTATAGTTACTTAAAGAGAATCCCCGGATAAAACCAGTCGCCGAAGGCAACGTTATTCACTTGCCCAGCACGAGTCCTCGGTAAAAGAGCGAATAGAAGGAGTCGCGCAGCGACGGCACCCGTTCCACAAATATTCCCACCGACCGACGCGGCTCGACGGGCCAAGGTCAGATCCAAACTATCTTGGGATGTATTGATCGAGTAGAGGGCCGATATTTTCAGCGAATGACAGCAATCGCACTTGCGCATGCTCTTGAGTTTCGTCCGGCAATATTGCCGTCGTCACTCTTACCAGGGAACCATCGCTTCTACGCATCCGAATAGAATCACCGATCAGGTAGAACTTGGCCCAGTATTCACTGGCCACGCCCCGGCCATGCGCCCAGTACCAGTAGAGCACCAGTTGCCGGTCCGTCCCTTTCGCGATTACGTAGCGATTGACTGGAAACGGTTCGTGGCCCGGCAAAGAAATCGTCATCCGGCTCGATTCGAGTGGATACCACCCCGATCCCGGAAGGCAATTCTTGGGAGAATGGATCGTATCCCCTGCCTGCTGAGAGGGGAAGAAAGCCACGAACAAGTTGACGTCCGGAATTGCCGAAGACTCATTCTGATAATCCCGCAACAGGAATTGGCCAGGTCCGAGAACGTCGAGAGCGTCCTGTGGGATATTGAGATCCGTGCCTTCCCATTCCTTGAGATGAGACGGAAATTTCTCTAGAGCGAGATGTGGCGGAAGAGTTTCATCGCTGCTACGAGCATGCAAAAGCAAGGCCGCGGCAATGAGGACGGTCGCAGCAATGGCGAACCTGATGTTCGCCGTCAATCGCTAGCCCTCGAGTGCCGCCTGCCTAATTGCAACATCTGATGCAGCAGATACAGCATCAACAATGAAACCACAAACACCAGCCATCCCGAAAATTCATGAAAAAAGCCCTGCGCCTTATCCGGATCCCAATATTGAACCAGCAACCCGGTGCCTACGATACGAAAGCTGTTTGCGGCAACCGCGATCGGAATCGAGGCGACTGCCAGCAAGACCCGCACCCAGATTCGCTTCTCCATCAAGCACCCATAAATTATGGCCAGAGTGGTCAGCGACAGAAGCGACCGGATGCCGCTGCATGCTTCCGCTACCTCCAGGGGCATGGTGGGCAAATTAATAATGTTTCCTTCACGCAAGACTGGAACGCCCGCCAGCGGCAAGACCGCTGCCGCCACTTTGGAAGCGAGAATCTGAAGCGGAAAAGTGATCTGGTTGAATATGATCGCCGGTAGCGGGATCATCAGCAGTAAAAAAGCCCAGGGAAATAATACGGCGCGAAAGTAAGCCCATCCTTGAAAAAAAATTACGAGTCCCGCGATGACCAGCAGTAACGATACTCTCGATAAGAAAAGCTCCGCCCCAAGTACTCCTAATATCAGGATGACGACGGCGAAAATGAGGATAGGTAATCCCCAAAGAGAGGGTACCGAAGGAAGTTTAGACAGGCGATTCCGATCCTGCCACAGCAAAAATAGCGAAAAAAGTGGGACAAAAAACCCATGCGAGAAGTTGGGATCCTTTGACCACTGGCCGGCCAGATGAAGAATTACGTGAAGGTACAGCCACCCGGTGAGAAGCGCCAGGGCTGCTCCTCGCCACCATGCGTATCTCCTGCTTATGGGCAACGCTTGCTCCGGCATCATCCCGGTTTTCGCAACAGACTTCACGATGGACGGAGCATAAGCCAACGCGCGAATACACGCAATCTATAAGGGAAACCCAAGGTAATTGCACCGGTTCGACCGCACTCTGGCATTGTTTTCCGAATCAGTGGAAAAGTTTTTCCTCAATATCCGCCAAAGATATCACCAGGATATGCGTTTATTTCCTAATGGTTAGGTCTGTAACTGATCGTGCCGGGCGAAAGTGCCAAATTCCGGTTACTACCGATTAGGAAAAGACTTTCCGTTTTGTACGGTTCAGATGTAGGGTTAAAAGTGGCCCAAAAACGTGGCAGCTGCCGCATTTGCGCTAAACGCCACAAAACATTGCTCGAAGAGCTTCGTACAAAGACATGGCTAGGCCGAACGGGATTGGCATCGCTCTTGCAACTAGGGAATTAACAACCTTTTTCCGCATACCTCCCCTGCAATTTTGAGAGATTCTCATGACGAAGAGTGATTTCGGCTCAAAAACCGGGACTGCGGAATTTGTGAAGACCTCCAGTGCAGGAGACGTAACGTTCGTCGAGGCCATAAGCCCGAGCATGCGGGCCGTCGAAATGGTGATCCATGAACTCGCGCAAAGCGACGTGCCTGTGTTGTTGCTCG
>PNAR01000007.1 GCA_003169715.1 Acidobacteriaceae bacterium
GATAGTGTGAGTGCAGCTAGTTTTTTCATTGCCTCTCTCTTTTAAATCTAAATTTCAATTCAAGATGTACCGGAGCATGTTGTCGCGTGGAGCAGAACGTTAAGGGGTCCGTCTTACGGTGGCGTCAATCCAATATGAATATCGTGTAACATACCGATGCAGATTGGCACTAAACCGTAGTTGGAATGGGAGTTACGAAAAGACTCGTCGGCTTCAACAGCAGGCAATACAAACGGAGATAAAAATTCGACGGCGTGTTGGAATGACGGACTGTTGCTGGAGCCGATAAGCCATGTTCGTACTCTCCAAGTGGCCTCTCACCTTCTGCACCACGGAATAGCTTACTTCGGTCCCGACATGGTAAAGGCGAGCACGATTTGGGTCAAGCGATATTGATATTCGCCACCGGTTGCGGCGGCGCGTCCGCCAGAAAAACGGGAATGCCCGCAACGGCGCAGAAAAAGTGGCAAAGAGCCGCCCACCGCAAAAGGCAGGCCACCCGGGAAGGTTTTTATCACAACTGAGTGCTAATATTCAGCGCTGGGACCAGCGTGCGTAACGCACAATTTCAAGTCAAAGGATGCGCCACCCGCCGCTGAGAGCAGTGATTAAAATCAGGATCGTGCCTGGCTGCCGCCAGCCTGATGCGACGCTGCGAGACCCAGTGGAGCCGCGATGCTTTACCCCATTTCCGAACCGATGCCCGATTCGGTCGAAGATTCCATGCCGGGTTCTGTCCTGCCAACGGTGGATATATGGATCATCTAGGCCATTGGCTGATTCAGCCAGCATTTCTGATCAATAGCTCTTTCTTGGAAGGACGGGCCGTCGCCCCTACCGACGGAGAAAACCTAGGGTTTATCGATTTCACGGGTAGCTTTGTCGTCCCTCCGCGCTTTAGCCGCTACAGTGCGTTTAGTGAGGGCTTGGCCGCTGTTTGTATGGATGACCGCTAGGGTTTCATCGATCGGGCTGGGAAACTGCAAATCCCAACAGTATTTGAAGGCCCGACTCCGAAACGCTTTCATGACGGAATCGCCGGGGTTCGGATCGACGGTAGTTGGGACTCTATTGACCGCACCGGCTCATTTGTCATAAAGCCAGAGTACGAAAAGATTAGGTCTTTTTCCGAGAAATGTGCTTGTGTACAGCGAAATGGGAAGTGGGGGCTGATTGATACCGACGGTCGGCAAGTTCTCGACTGTCAATTCGATGAACTCGAACCGCTCAATGCAGGCATGGCGCCGGCGAAAATCGACGGCAAAGCAGGCTTCATATCACAGTCGGGTGAATGGTTAATTGATCCGAAATTCGAGAAGTATCTCGGTTTTTTCGGCAACCTGGCAGTTGTGAAACTTGGAAAAACCTATAGCTACATTCGGCGAGATGGACAGATTGTGTGGACCTCACAACCGGAGGCACAGCTTCAATATCCTCCACAACCAGTTTCTGTATAGGACACCAGCGACTAACTGCGGATGGCGCGCCCCGAGAGATAGAGGGGACGTTTTCTGATACTTTTTCCCAAGGCGCATTACCTCGCGTCGCCCTAATTCTTCGCTCTGATACGTCATGAGAAATTTACCAACGCACAGGAACGCCCCGTCTGTCCCCAACTTTCCCAGCTTTTTACGCCTGGCCCATTTCTTTGGCACCAGTGCGGAGTTTTGGCTGAATCTTCAGAGTCTTTACCACCTGCGGCTGGCCCACGACAAATCGGGGAGATCGATCAAGGCTCTTCCGACCCTAAAGCGGCGCGGCCTTGTTCCAGCCTAGCTCCAAAACTCTGCAATTTCGGCGCACTTTTTCCACAACGCTAACCGCGATTCCCTTTGTGCATTGAAGGGCATTCCGCTATTCGATTTGGAGGCGTTCCCTGTGAACGATTGCGGTGATGCGAGGCTCATCATTCAAGTCCGTTTGGTAGATCCAGGCATAGTGTTTCTTGTCTCGAATCACCGCCCTTGTTCGTTCCTCTCCAATCAGTTGCCGATCCGCCTGGATTTCAAGATAACAGTCGATGATGTGGCCATAGGTGCTGTATTCCGTTTCCGCGCCCTCACTGCCGCCAACTGGAACTCTGGGATAAAATTGCCGAAGCTGATCAACAGCGTCTCTCATCTGTGCGGGATGTTCGCGTAAATACCAATGCAATTGTTCGTGAATGAAAGACGAAAGTTCTTCGATCACAACTTCCCTGGTGAAGGTAAATTTCCTTAAGTCATAGTCGCGGAGTACCTGCTCAAGTTCAGCTTTGGTTTGCAGTTCCCGAGGACTGTTGTGCTTCAACGTGATGGAGAGAAAGTCTGCGGCAAACAAAGTTGTCGCTAGGGCGGCCACGGTCACGCATGCCATTACACACCGGATTGCTGTCTGCGAGCTCGGGCGGTGCAAAGCCATACGCTAATCAGCAAAATATCTGATCAACGTGCCTTCGTCCAGCATCAAGGAATGCTCTTGGGGGAACACGGGGACAGACGGGACGTTTTCTGATGTTTCCGAACGCCGGCAAAATGCCCCGGTTCTGTTTACCGCTTAGGACAGGTCCCCAATCTGTCCTTTTATTAACTTGTAACTACTATACACAACAAGCATGATTGCCCATGACTGCCGCAATTCAACCCGGATATCCCCTGTCCGTACCATCCCTCTCCGCCCCAATTTCTCTTCGCCTCTCCTTGATTCTCCGCTCGCTCACCGTTCAATGCCCTTCTCCTTTCCTATCAACACTTTACAAACTGCTGCACTCGTCAAGCAACGTGCCTCTTTTTTGTCTCTTTGCCCTCTTTTCGCAATCGACTTTCTTTGTTTTCAACACTTTCTGGCCTCTTTTGCAAAAACAGGGGGTATACCCAGAGCCATTTGAACCCAATCGATCACGCGCCAACTGTTTCCGGGGTTTGACGTTGCCTGACTTGGCGAATTCCTTTATCGTAGGGGTTTCGTTCCCAAGCAAAATGCGCGGTGTGCCCTTCTGCCGCTCAAAAAGGCAAACTCAACGTGAAAAAGAAAATTCGCGCCATCCAGTATGGTGTCGGTCCCATTGGCGCGTCCATCGTGAAGCTGATGCGCGAGAAGCAGGCCATTGAAATTATCGGCGCCATCGACACCGATCCCCAAAAAGTCGGCCGCGACCTCGGAGAATTCCTGGGCGCCGCCGATGCTCCCTGGGGCGTTAAGATTTCAGCCGATGCCGCCGATATCCTGGGGCAGGCCGCTGACGTGGTCATTCATTCCACTTCCTCGGCGCTGCCCAAGGTCATGGAGCAATTGCTGGCTTGTCTGGAAGCCGAGTCCTGCGTGGTCTCCACGTGCGAAGAGCTGTCTTATCCGTATCGCACGCATCCGGAGCTGGCCGCAAAACTCGACGCCGCCGCAAAAGATTGGGGCGTCGCGCTGGTCGGCACCGGCGTCAATCCCGGATTCGTGTTGGACAAGCTGCTGGTCACGCTGGCCGCCGAGTCGCAGCGTATCGATCACGTTCGCGGACTGCGCATCGTCGATGCCAGCAAAAGGCGCGCGCCGCTGCAAAAGAAAATCGGCGCGGGCCTGGCACTCGACGAGTTCCGCGAAAAGGTTGCCGCCGGAACCATCAAGCACGTCGGACTCCCCGAATCAGTAGCCATGGTGGCCGACAGCTTGAATCTGCCGGTGGATGAAATTACCGAGACCATCGAGCCGGTAGTCGCCGCCGAACGCGTCCAAACCGAATTCCTGACCGTGGAACCCGGCCAGGCCGCGGGCGTTCATCAAATCGCGCGCGG
>PNAR01000158.1 GCA_003169715.1 Acidobacteriaceae bacterium
CCCTGATCGCTCACCAGCAAAATAATCTTAGGATCGTTGGGATTGATCCACATGTTCTGATAATCATCCCCGCCGGGCGCGCCGCGAATGCTGGTCCAAGTCTTGCCGCCGTCAATGGATCGCACCGTAACGATGCTGGTGCTGTACACGATATCGGGATTCTTCGGATCAACTTTCGGCACCATGAGATCGCCACCGCCAATCCGCATCGCGGGGCGAGGATCTGTCGTGGCTCGATACCAGGTCTCGCCCGCGTCATCGGAGCGATAGAATCCCAAATCTTTGTCGGTGCCATAATCTCCGCGGGCGGTCAAAGCGAAGGCAGCATAAAGCCGGTTCGGTTGGCTGGCGGCAATCGTGACGTTAATTTGCGAAAGGTCCGCAGGCAGACCTTTCTTTAGCGGCCGCCAAGTGTCGCCGCCGTCGGTAGATTTAAAAAGTCCCCCGCCGCTTCCTTCGAAATCGTTGTTGTCTTCCCACGGACCTTCGCGAGCCTCCCACAACGACGCGTAGATGACAGCGGGATTCGAGGGGTCCATTTCGACATCGGAACCGCCGGTATTTTCGTCCTTGTAGAGAACCTTCTGCCAGGTCTCGCCGCCATCGGTCGAGCGAAAAATTCCTCGCTCTTCATTGGGGCCATATGGATGTCCGAGAACCGCTGCGAACAACCGATTGGGATTATGTGGATCAATCGCTAGCGCGGGAATTTGCTCGCCGTCGCGAAGGCTTAAATGCTTCCATGTTTTGCCTGCGTCGGTGGATTTGTATATTCCGTTGCCCACGGAAAGGTCGGGACGATGCAGTCCTTCGCCGGTTGCAACGTAGAGAATATTTGGATCGGAAGGTGCGACCGCAATCGCCCCGATGGACTGCGTGTCTTGCTGATCGAAAATAGGAGCCCAAGTGCGACCGAAGTCGGTGGACTTCCAGACTCCGCCGTTCACTGCGCCAATGTAGAAAACGTTGGGCTGCGATGGAACTCCAGCGACTGCTCGCGTGCGGCCGCCACGGAACGGCCCAATCATGCGCCATTGCATTTCGCTGTATGTGTTCTGGGGCACCTGCTGGGCGAAGGAGGAAGCGATGGAAAGAAGAACGCCGCAGGTAATTCCAGTGATTACAAAACGCCGAGTCCTCATCACGCCCAGCCCTCCCGCTGTCTTGCTATACCGTTGGTTTTCACTATGCATTCAGACGGCGTTCGCTGTTCGGTTTTGATCCACTGACCGCATAGAACAGAATGTACAGATAGCAAATCGTCGCCACGATGAGAGCGTAGTGAATTCCCTGCCCCCAGATTACGCCTCCATACGATTTAGCATTGATCACATCGGCGATTTTTCCCACGATCCATGGAATAGCCGCTCCGCCCACAATTGCCATAATCATTACGCCGGAGCCATCTCCGGTGAGCGGCCCAAGTTCGGCGACACCCAACGTGAAGATACTCGGAAACATGATGGAGTTGAAGAAGCCCACCAGCAGAATGGACCACATGGCTATGTGCCCGTTGCTCAAGACTGAAATTGTCACTAACACTGCTGCCATAATCGAGCAAAAGGCCAGCACCGGACCGGTCCTCATCTTTTGCAGCACAGCTGCGCCGATGAACCGCCCGATCATGGCTCCTCCCCAGTACAACGAGATATATTTCGCGGCGGCTCGCAAAGCTTCCTGATATCGAAGCGCGGTATCCGGGAAGTTAGAACTCGACACCAAATGCCCGATGTTATCCAGTGCAAGATAGTTAGCAATGGAACTTCCAATCGCGACCTCGGCGCCGACGTAAACAAAAATTGCGATTGCGCCAAAAACCAGATTTGGATGGCTCCAGATCGAATCGTTGACCTTCTCGCCAATGTGGTGCTGCGCGGACTCGATCATCGGAAGCTTGAAACTCCCAATCAGAACCGCGAGCAATGCCAGCGCGATTCCCAAAAAGACGTATGGCTTGATCACCGAGGCGGCCTGTTGAACCGGGTCTTCGGCCATCGCCGAGGTCGCGGCGGTCAAGATGAAGAAGCCGCCAATCCATGGGGCGATGGTCGTTCCCAGGGAATTAAAAGCCTGAGTGAGATTCAAACGGCTCGAAGCGGTCTCCGGTTTGCCTAGGACGGTTACATAGGGATTGGCAGCGACCTGGAGTAGCGTGATTCCTGCCGCAAGCACAATCAACGCCGTCAGGAACAGTGCGAACGAAGGAACCTTCGCCGCGGGAACAAACAGGAATGCGCCGAGGCCCATGGTTAAGAGGCCCGTGACCATTGCCTTTTGATATCCGATCCAGTCAATGATCTTTGCCGAGGGTATCGAAAAAACAAAATATGACGAGAAGAAAGCCGTCTGCACCAGCATACTCACGGCGAGCTTCAGACTGAAAACGTGCTGGAAGTGCGGGATGAGCACATCGTTCAAAGACGTGAGCGCGCCCCACATGAAAAACAGTGTAGTGACAACCGCCAGGGGACCCGCGTAACTCTTAGGGGCTTCCTTGACAACTACATTCGACGAGCCTGCTGGGGCTAGCGCCATATTCGATTTACCTCGAAAAGTGGATTCGCGGACAGCTCACGCGCCATTACCGGAAAACAATCTTCAACGCTGTTCCATCCATCCGGCCGACGGCATCGCACATGTTACCGCATCTTTGGCGGTTGGCAATCAGAGTTCTCAAAAATGACAATCGTTACAATAGCCAGGTGCGCAGACTGTCTTTTTTTATTGGCAAGGGCGGCGTAGGGAAAACTACCGTGTCGGCTGCTTACGCAGTTCGCGCGGCCCAGTTGAATCCCGGCGGGCACGTACTGCTTCTGTCCACGGATCCGGCGCATTCTTTATCTGACATTCTGAAAAAGCCGCTAAAAGATGCTGCTGCGACAATTCCGATGCGCGGGCGGGGCACTCTCGACGCGTGGCAAATTGATTCTGAGAAACTCTTCGTCGAGTTTCTTGCCGAGCACAAACAAAATATTCTTAAGATTCTTGACACCGGCTCGATTTTTTCTCGGGGCGACATTGAGCCGTTGCTCGACACGACATTGCCCGGCATGGCCGAAGTGTCGGCGCTGCTGGCAATTCATGACGCCATGTCGTCTGGCAAATATACGCACATCATCGTGGACACTGCGCCCTTCGGGCATACCCTGCGGCTGTTTGGATTACCGCAACATTTCCTCAAGTTCTTGAATTTTCTGGAACTTGCGGCGAGCCGCGATCGCTTACTGGCAGCTCATTTCGGCGGAAACGCTAAAGAAAATGGGAAATTTGTTTTCATCGAACAATGGCGAACAATCGTTGAAGGCGTTCATACAGCTCTCGCCGGCAGCGCGGAGTTGTTTCTGGTTACAACGCCAGAAACATTTTCGCTGAATGAATCTCTGAGATGTGCCAACGAACTTAAGACCTATTCGCCGCCGCTGCAAATTTCCGAGATCGTTCTGAACCGTTGTGTACGCAAGGCCGGTGACTGCAAGGCGTGCCGGAACCGAGCGCGTTCTAACAGCGAAGCGCGGAAGTTTTTGACGAAACATTTTCCGAAGCTACCAGTACATATTGGCGAGGACACTGGGATCTCGATTGCGGGGACCGCTGTCCTAAAGAAGTTCGCTGACCACGTTTTCGGAGGAGCCGAATTAACATTGCGACTGCCTAGGAGAAAAGTAAGCCTCGCACGATTGAAGAAAGTCGAGTGGCCAATCTTCGAAGCGCCCCTTACATTTGTCTTAGGCAAAGGCGGCGTGGGGAAAACTACGATTTCCGCGGCACTCGGATTCAGCACTCGCAAGGAAAAGCGCTATCCGGTTCAAATCTGCTCGGTAAATCCTGCACCGTCTTTAGATGACGTATTTCAAAAGCCAATTGGAGACAAGCCCGTAACTGTTTTAGGAGACTCGAAGTTCCTAGCGTCAGAGCTGGATTCAGTCGCTATTTTCACGCAATGGGTGCGCGAGGTTCGGGCGAACATTGAAAACGCGACCGAAACCGAAGTCTCGGGAATCCACCTTGATCTTTCATTCGAGCGGCAACTGTTGTCGGAGCTTCTGGAGATTGTTCCGCCCGGAGTTGATGAAGTAATGGCAATCTTCCGCGTTCTGGATTTAATTGCCAATCCCTCTCAAAGGGTCGGGATTGACATGGCCCCTACCGGTCACGCATTAGAAC
>PNAR01000355.1 GCA_003169715.1 Acidobacteriaceae bacterium
CCTTCTCAAGTCTGGGTACGGTCTTGTTGCGATGGCCGGGACCGTTGCGATATCGGAGGTGATATACGTCCTTTGTTGCTTTTACGTTTCCCGGCGGGTCATGCCTGAAATTTGCATCAGACCTAAATATTTCAACGTCAAAGTTTTCCCGGAATTGATTCGTTTCGCCGGCAGCTATCAGTTGGTGAACTTCATGGAAGTCTTGTATGCTATGCTTCTTCCCGTTATTGTGCTGAAACACTTCGGCGCAGAGATCGCAGGGGTCTATTCCATCGTAACCAGAATAGTTGTTGCAGCGCTGATGGGACTGGATGCCTTGATCTTGCCACTTCTTTCCGGTGGCACAGTGCTCTTCGCTTCTGGATCGGATGATAGGATCAACCGATTTCTAAAGAAGTCCTTTAAGGTTACCCTAGCGATCACATTGTTACCTCTTGCGTTTGTCGCCGCATTTGGCCCGTTGTTAGTCCAAGCATGGACCGGCCAGACCGGACCGGAATTTCGAACGGCTATCTGTTTGTGCTGCTTGGCCGGCCTATTTGGGTCGGTTTCTCGAGTACAGCTAATTCTCTATCGAGCATCGGGAAAAGCACTACACGATAACATCCGTCAGGGATTTCGCCTTGGAGTGCTTCTTTTGTTAGCCGAGCTCGGTAGTCTTACCGGGTTCTACGGAGTGCTTGCTGGCTTGGCAGTCGCAGAGATAATGGGAGTTTTCTACATGTTCTTTGCATTGAGGTCCGCGCATTATTCTTTCAGGGCGAGCAACCTGATTATAGACACAGTCAGATTGAGCGGTGCCGCACTCGTGATGATATTTATTGGCATTCTGGCTACCGCCGTACCCACACCATGGAATCTCCCCGAGCACGTCACGGCCATGATTAAAACTATGGTGGTGTCGCTGGCGTATCTAATGGCCGCATGGCCTGCAGTATGGCTGACTAGATCGATATCCAGTGAAGAGCGACGCATAATGCTCGGTCTAGTATTTCCCGGAAAAGAAAAGCTGCTCTAATAAGCCTCTGTAGTCATTTCAAGTCGGAGACGGTTTCGTCGAATGAACCATGTGCAGTTCAGTGCCGGAGGGGAGACCTCGATTCATCCCGCCATACTTGCGGCTTTGATCGTGGCGGTTATCCTGACGTTCGTTCTACCTCGCAAGTATGTTTTAGCGCCCCTATTAATTTTGTCCCTTACTATCCCCACCGGTCAGGTACTTATGATCGGTAACTTCCACTTCCGGATCTTCAGAATACTAATCATTTTCGGATGGATGCGCCTGCTATGGCAACGATACTTTGTAGAGGGCCGAAGGGCCAGCATCCGCTTCAACGAAGTTGATAAAGCTGTCATTTTATATACCGTAGTCTGTCTTATATGCTTCACAATTCAATGGCAGGAGAGCGCGGCGTTCTTCGACCAGTTGGGCTGGATGTATAACATCTTGGGTTTCTATTTTGTTTTCCGTTTTTTTATTCGGAATCAAGGGGACGTCGAGCGGACAATCAAGATTTTGGCGGTTGTTGCAGTGATTGTTGCAGGGTGCATGCTTAACGAGCAGCTTACGGGCAAGAATATATTGGCAATATTCGGAGGTGTGCCTGAGGCTACGGCAATGCGTGAAGGATACCTTCGTTCCCAAGGGCCGTTCCGGGTGTATCTCACTGCTGGTGCATTTGGCGCTACTCTAATTCCACTTTTCTTTTCGCTGTGGCATAGGAACGGCTCTCGCCTGACGGCGGTGATTGGATTAGTCGCTGCGCTTACGATCGCCATCACCTCGCGGACCAGCACAGCTATCTCCGCCTGTCTGGCCATAGCCATTGGAGTTTCGGCATGGTTTTTACGTAAGAGGATGCGCGAGCTCCGGTGGGGCATTGCGATTGGTCTTTTAGGAACACACTTGGCAATGAAGGCCCCCGTTTGGGCGTTGATTGCTCGTATTGATATAGTCGGAGGATCCACAGGTTGGCACCGCTACAAAATTGTCGACAACTGTATTCATCACTTTTGGGACTGGTGGCTAGTGGGCTGTAACAATTACTGGGCTTGGGAGGGCGGTGACTCAATGTGGGACACAGCCAATCAATACGTCGCGACCGCTGAAATGACGGGGCTAATTTCCCTCATATTGTTCCTTGTGACGATCGTTTATTGTTTCAAGTACCTAGGTACTGCTAGAAAAGCCGCAGGAAGGGATTTCAGGCGCACCTGGTTCCTGTGGCTGATGGGTGTTGCTCTTTTCTCAAACATGGTTGCGTTTTTCGGTATTTCCTATTTTGACCAGACCTTCATCTACTGGTATGCCATCTTGGCAATGATCATAGCCGCTGCGGGACCGGGCCGTAACAGTGTCATGCCTATCATCTCGAAAAAATCAGCTGGCGCTAAGGCCAACCACCAAAAAGATTCGCTTCCGGCACCGGATCAGGATATGCAAGATGCCGCAAGCCTAATCCTCCGTTGATCTCACAATTGGATTACCCTCGAAATCAATATACGAAAGAGCCTTTTGAAGGCGTTGATTCCGCCTCGGAAAGAAATATGCGGACCCTACGCCCGGAGACCGCGAAATCTCGTGCCGGAGAGACATTGAACAATTGTTTTACCGTACGGATAGCCCGGAGCCTCTCTGAATTAGACAACATTCAGGCCTTCTGGAAGCTATGGCAAAACCGGCTTTTGGCCGATTTTGATTTGTACTTAAACACTTTGCGAAATGGTCCCCATTGCCTTCGTCCCCACGTTATGTTTCTTGTGCGCGATGAATGTCCAGTAGCTATGTTGCCGGGCACCTTGGAAGAATATGCAATGCGTGTGAACCTCGGCATTTTGAAAGTGAGCGTACCGAAGACGCGAGTCCTGAGTTTTGCTTATGGCGGGGTCCTAGGGGATCAAAGTCATGAAAGTGCTGAGCTCCTTGTAAGGGAGATTGTTAGCTGCCTCAGAAACAATGAGGCAGACCTCGCAATTTTGCACAACGTCAACGAAGATTCCGAACTCCACCGCCTTGCCTTACGCATTCCAGGTTTCCTTCGGCGCGATCATGGGACTTCGACTGATGTCCATTACTCTATGATATTGCCAGACAAGCCCGAATTGATATATCAGGGGCTCTCACATAAGCATAGACAAGCAATGCGACGAACTGCGCGAAAATTCGCAAGTGAATATGGAGAAAGCCTCCAAACGACCGCATATCTGGCTGAAGGCGATGTACAACAACTGATTGAAGAAGCGGAGAAGGTCGCACGCAAGACCTACCAACGTTACCTTGGCGTCGGCTTTTCTCCCAGCGAAATAATTACCGGGCGATTGCTTATTGCTGCGAAGAGAAACTTTCTTAGAGCGTACATTTTGTCAGTTTCGTCCGAGCCTTGCGCTTTTGTCATAGGTATGATTTATGAGGGAGTTTTCCATTTGGAGTACGTTGGCTACGATCCTGCATTTGCCGATTATTCTCCCGGGACGCTCCTAATAACGAAGGTTATGGAGCAGCTGTGCGCCGAGCGCGTAAAAGAGTACGACTTCGGGTTTGGCACAGAACAGTACAAGGAAAGATTTGGAAATCGGAAGATACATGAAACGCGTATTCACATTTTTGGTACTAACATTCGGGGATTAACGGCAAATATACTTAAAACCTCCGGGATGATATTGAGTGCTATTCTCCGAAGTCTGCTGGAACGGACGAAGCTTTTCACTAAACTTAAAACTATATGGCGAACGCGTCTCAAGAAGCGGCAGCTAGCCAACCCAAAATCAAGTTAGGGGTGGATTCTTCGGCTGGCTGGCGGAAGGGAGACCAAGGAGAGCCTTTTCCCTTGAAGTTTCTGAACATGCATCTCGATAGGAGGGAGATAGATATTCGGGTAGCCCGCTCCATCTCCGAAGTGGAAGCCCTGCGCGAGCCTTGGATGAGAAGGCCCGGGCACCGCGATTCAGACATAGATTTTTATTTAATGATCGTGCAGTCTTATCCTGAAGTTTCACGCCCTCACGTCATTGCCTTTTACCGCAATAACCAGCCAGAAGCCATTCTCATTGGCAGAATGGAGGAGAAAAAGATCAGCTTCCCCGTGGGATACCTGCGGGCATCAGGACCGAAGTGTCATTGCCTGACTTTCGTGTACGACGCAATCCACGGAAACGCTTCGCCAGAAAATATCCAAATTCTCGTTCATGAAGTAATAAATTGCTTGAGCAGAGGTGAGGCGGACGTTGCGCTGTTGGAATTCGTGCCGTTGGGGTCGGATCTTCACCGATTAGCTCTCGAACTTCCGGGCAGGTTAGGTCGCGACACCCTACCCGCATCGCAAAAGCACGATATTCTCGAAGTGCCTGACAGCATCGATGAGATTTACCGAAATATGTCCCATGGACGCCGAAAACATATCAAAGCGAGCATTCGGAAGCTACAGTCAATACCAACGGGAACGCCGAGAGTCGTTTGTTATGGGAATGAATCCGAACTTGACCTCTTATTTGCCGATGCGGAAGAAATTGCTAAGAAAACCTATCAGCGAGGCCTCGGAGCAGGTTTTGCAGCCACTCCGGACGTCCGCAAACGCTTGGGTTTAGCAGCACAAAAGGGATGGCTTCGAGGCTATGTCCTTTACATCGGAGATCGTCCCTGTGCGTTCTGGATCGGTATGCTCTACGAAAAAACGTTCGTCAGTGAGTACCTGGGATACGATCCAGAATTTCGGCAGTATTCTCCCGGAATGTTTCTAATAATGAATGTTATTGAGGGCTTCTGTGCTCAAAAGAACGGGGACATCGTTAAAGAGCTGGATTTTGGCTTGGGCCATGCCGAGTATAAAGCCGCACTTTGCACCAAGGTTTGGCTCGAGTCGTCCCTATATATATTTAGCCCGCGACCAAAAGGGCTCATCCTAAAGGCGATGAGGACGAGCACGAGAATAGTTGATGAGGGCCTAAGAACGGTGCTTGCGAAGACAAGCCTGGTACCAAAGCTGAAAAGAGCTTGGCGAGATCGTTTAGCAAAGCGAGCTAGAAACGCGTCAAATAGCGATAATCGAAAACCAAATATCTCCGCGAACTCCTCTTCTAGGCCCGACAATCCAAGTAAATCATGAAATTGTCCGTTGTGATCATTTGCTGGAACGACTGGAAGGTGATCGAGAATTGTCTGCGATCCATTTTCGAAGGGACGCACAAGATCGAATTTGAGGTGATTGTCTCCGACAATGGTTCGACGGACGGTTCTATCGAGCAGATTCGCGCGCAGTTTCCAGCGGCGCGAGTGATAGAAAACAGCGCGAATCTTGGCTTTGCCAAAGGGAATAATGCCGGTATTCGGGAAGCCAATGGTGAATATGTCCTGATCCTGAATCCGGACACGGTTGTGCATGAT
>PNAR01000288.1:0-5127 GCA_003169715.1 Acidobacteriaceae bacterium
ACCGGGAACGGCCACGAACGCCGCAGCGCTAAGGTTGCTCATCGCTGCGGCGTACGCGGATATAAAGGCGCGCGTCGAACACGGCTAGCTTAGAGAAACCCCTTGGGACGCGGATGTGAGCCGCAAGATTAGTAACGATATTGGCATAGTGGTTATTGGCCGGGTAACGGGCTATTCGGAAACTGACCCACTACTGCCACAACTACGCAACGATTGGGTCTTCAATCGTCGGTTAAGGCGTTAATCTTGGGTCATTGCTCCCGACATTCCCCTATAATGCTGCCACATGGCTATCCCCTCAGGTCAGAAGATTGGGCCCTATAAAGTCATCTCGCAGTTGGGCGCGGGTGGTATGGGAGAAGTTTATCGCGCGCGCGATTCGCGTTTAGGACGCGATGTCGCCATCAAAGTTTTGCCTGCATCTTTCTCCAGCGACCCTGATCGCCTACAACGTTTTGCTCAGGAAGCTCGCGCCGCTGCTGCACTGAGCCATCCCAACATCATGGCCATTTTCGACATCGGCGACAATCAGGGATCGCCCTACGTCGTTTCCGAACTGCTTGAAGGCGAGACTCTCCGCGAAAGATTGCGCACGGGCGCGTTATCCAGCCGCAAGACGATTGACTACGCTCTGCAAATTACAAAAGGATTGGCGGCGGCCCATGAAAAGGGCATCGTTCATCGCGACCTCAAGCCAGAAAATCTCTTCGTCACGGACGATGGCCGTGTAAAAATTCTCGACTTTGGACTGGCGAAACTTACACTTCCCAGAGAAACCCGCACTTCCAGCGACGCACCCACCATCCAAGTGGCTACAAATGCTGGCCTGGTTATGGGCACCGCGGGCTACATGTCCCCCGAGCAGGTGCGCGGGCAGGCCGCTGATGCCCGCTCCGATCTTTTTGCGTTTGGCGCCATCCTGTACGAGATGCTTACCGGCAAGCGGGCTTTCCACGGCGACACTCCGGCCGACGCCATGAGCGCCATTCTGAAAGAGGAGCCGCCGGAACTTTCGGAGACCGCGCGAAATGTTCCCCCAGCGCTGGAACGGATAGTTCATCATTGCCTGGAAAAAAATCCTGCTGCCAGATTCCAGTCTGCCAGCGACGTAGCGTTCAATCTCGGCGCGCTGACGGAAACTTCTTCCGTTTCCTCCGGTAAAAGCGGGATGCAAGCGATCGCTCCCCCGCCGAAGCGCAAATGGTTGCTTCCCGCGCTCATCGTCTTGGTCGTCGCAGCCTCGTATGTTGTCGTTTATTTTGCGGCGAGACATTCTTCCGCCGCACCGCTCAACTTTCATCGCCTGACTTATCGGCGCGGAACTATTCCGAACGCACGTTTTTCTCCTGACGGGCAGAACATTGTTTATGGAGGAGCACTCGAAGGAAAGCCATCAGAACTCTTCACCACCCGCTTCGATAGCACCGATTCGCGTGCTCTGGGTCTTCAGAAAACCGATGTGCTGGCAATATCCAGCAACGGAGAACTGGCTGTCCTCCTGAATGCACACGCGAGGGCTCTCTCCGAAACCGGCACGCTAGCGAGGCTTCCTCTCGCGGGGGGCGCGCCACGCGAGGTTCTGGACAACGTCGGAAGCGCCGACTGGACGCCCGATGGCTCCGATCTTGCTGTCGCACACGGCGATAATGGCGCTCTGGAATTTCCCGTGGGCAAAGTGATCTATCAGCCTCAAGGCTGGATAAGCCATGTACGTTTCTCTCCTAACGGCGATCTGCTGGCATTCGCGGACCACGTCATATCCGGAGATGACGGCCGCGTAGTCGTCACCGATCGCAACGGGAAACTCAAAACGGCATCGAGCTTCTATACCACAGTGCAAGGTCTCGCATGGTCCGCGGACGGAAAAGAGGTTTGGTTCACAGCTTCGCCAGGCGGTGCGGCGCGCGCGATTTACGCTTTGACTTTGTCGGGGAAAGAGCGCCTCATATTGCGCGTCCCTGCGACACTCACTCTGCAAGATGTTGCACGAAACGGCCGCGTGCTTCTTACCGAAGACAACATGCAAATGGGTTTGATGGACCTGGCGCCGGGAGAAACGGCCGAAAAGGACCTTTCATGGTTCGACTGGTCGCTTCTGAATGATCTATCCCCGGACGGCAAGACTGTAGTCTTTTCGGAGACGGGAGAGGCAGTAGGTACTGACTATGGGATTTATCTTCGAAAAACGGATGGATCGCCAGCGATCCGGCTGGGAAGTGGAGGCGACGCTGCATTGTCGCCCGACGGAAATTGGGTGGCGGTTGTGGATCATTCGTCGCCAGCACAGCTCGTGCTTCTTCCAACCGGCGCTGGCCAGCCGCGCCGGTTAACGAATGACCAGTTCGAACATTTCGGAGTCCGCTGGATACCGGATAGTTCGGGGCTGATATTCGTTGCGTCTGAACCAAACCATCCTGGACGAACTTACTGGATGGATTTGAATGGAAAGAGCCGCCCCATTACTCCCGAGGGCACCCTTGGCCGAGCGGTGACCGCCGACAGCAAGTATCTGTTCGCCACAGACCGCCAACATAAGCATTGGTTGTATCCCCTGACCGGCGGAGATCCAAAACCATTTCCAACGGTTCTCCATGAGGAAGACTTTGTTATGCGATTTGATCCTGACGGCAAGAGTGTGCTTGTTAGCCAGCGGGGAATTCCCGCCACAATCTCGCGGGTTTTTCTCGATGGCGGGCGCCGGGAGCAGATTCGGCAGATTGCCCCCGCAGATTTGGCTGGAGTGGAAGACATTTATCATCCAATCGTCAGCGCCGATACCAAATCCTATGCGTACTCCTACTATCGTGTTCTCTCGGAACTTTGGGTGGTCGAAGGCCTCAAATAAAGCTGATCTCGTGCGCAGTCTAAGAACGGACACCTCTCTCTGAAATCGTCATAGCTAACTGTATGAGCGAACACCGTATCAAAATACCTGCCGGTTGATCGTTTCCGTTCTTCAAGGATCGCGAGGATAACCGATTAGTCAATGTGAACGTCAGTGGAAAATCCATTCATGTTTTGTGACAGGAGGTTTGGATTTCTACAGGAATGGAGTACATCGCCACAAGGAATGGTGCGCGCACAAACATTAAAATTTTTCAATACTCCGACAGTGCCATTGTCGTCTCTGCTACTTTACCGCACGACTCTCACCCGCTAGGATTCGTTGGCTCCTCATTCAACAAAGAACTTTGTATTCGCCTTTCAGGAGCTGAACAGAAAAACATTCATGAAACCTAAGAAAACGATCCTTTGTGCTGATGCAAATGAACAATCGCTATCCATCCGAAAAGTTATGCTGGAAACCCGAGGATACCGCGTGCTGCCCTATTCAAGCGGCGATAAAGCGCTGCAACGCTTCAAGGAAGGAGGGATTGACCTCGTGCTTGCCGATTTGATTATGCCCGGTTTTGACGGAACCCGGTTAGTCGAGCAGATCAAGATACTCTCTCCGGAGACGCCGGCGATCTTGCTGTCTTCAAAGGTGAGGAGTTACGACCGCGAGAGTCGCGCCGATGTTTTTCTATCCAAAGGCATGTACGGTCCCGCCGAATTACTCGATCGCATTCGGCTTCTATTGGTGCGCAAGCGCGGGCCCAAGCGTACCCAGCCGGTGGCGCTTCCAGGCGATACCTCCACGGCCGCGTGAAAATCGTTCATAACCGCGAGTTTGTTCATCGCGGCCTCACCAAATTCTTCGTGTAAGATTGATTTCAGTTGCCTGCTTGGGTATGAACCCCAAGCCGTCGGGCTTACCTTGCATGCCAGCATTCATCGAAGCCACAGATCTCCGCAAGACTTATCATGTGGGCAAGATCGAAGTCCCCGCTCTGCGGGGCGTTTCGTTTGCTGTGCAGAAGGGAGAATTTGTGAGCGTGGTTGGCCCGTCGGGCAGCGGCAAATCTACGCTCTTTTATCTTTTGGGCGGATTGACCCGCGCCGACTCCGGACATGTGATCGTTGACGGCGCCGATTTTGCGAAACTTTCCGATGCGGAAAGAACCCGCATGAGAAAGCGAAAAATAGGTTTTGTGTTCCAGAAATTTAATCTTCTGCCGACTCTGGATGCGCACACCAATATTGAAATGGCTCGCGCGATTGCCGGCACAAACGGCGATAGAGACCATGCCTACCTGAACAAGATTATTGGCCTGCTAGGGCTGGAGAAGCGTCTTCCGCACCGGCCGTCGGAACTATCTGGCGGCGAACAGCAGCGGGTTGCATTAGCCAGAGCGCTGGTAAACAAGCCGGCGATTGTCCTCGCCGATGAGCCTACCGGGAATCTGGACACGCAGAACTCGGATATCGTATTGAAGATGCTTCGACATTCCAACCGCGAGCTTGGACAGACCGTACTGATGATTACTCATAATCCAGAAGCCGCGAGCTACGGAGACCGGATCATTCATATGCGCGATGGGCAAATCGCAGAATAATCCAGTGTGAACAATTACAATTCCTTCGTGCCATTGCCTGCCTTTGGGTCGCTGTTATAATCGCTCCTATCGAGCGGGAGTAGCTCAGTGGTAGAGCGCGACCTTGCCAAGGTCGATGTCGCGGGTTCGACCCCCGTCTCCCGCTCCAATTTCATAGGGCGCGGTACCCAAGTGGTAAGGGAGAGGTCTGCAAAACCTTTACGCGTGAGTTCGATTCTCACCCGCGCCTCCAACTTTTGATCGCTATAAGCCCCAGAGCGTGGCTAATGAGGTCGCGGCTACCGTCAAGGCCCGCGTTCTGGAATCGGGCCGGTTGGTTCTCCGTTGCACTATCGGCATGTGACGTGTAACGGCTTTTGGATCGTCTTCGTGTAATTCCTCTAGTGCCGCCTCAAAATTGTGTTTCAGCTCTCCTTGCAGTTTCGGAGCCGACATTACTTGTTTATTCATATTGGATCCTTGAGAACTTGACAATTACAAGCCACCGCGTGGATCCGGACAATACGATTGATTTTCGATTATGTGCTCTCTTCCGCCTTACCATCTTCTCCGTTTCCCTCCAAAGATAGGAATCCATACAGTGCCCGCCCTATAAAAGGAGCCGCGAACTGCGCCGCCCGTCCATTTGGGTGAGATGAAACCATCCCCTGCTAAAATAAGTTTTAATCATGTTTGAGAATCTTTCAGAAAA
>PNAR01000288.1:5178-5376 GCA_003169715.1 Acidobacteriaceae bacterium
GAAGCGGACGTCAACTTTAAGGTTGTAAAGCAGCTTATTGATCGCATACAGGAGAAAGCTGTCGGCCAACAGGTGGCGACATCCCTCTCTCCGGGCGAGCAGGTCATCAAAATCGTTCGCGATGAGCTGATCGAAGCATTAGGTCGCGATACGGCTCGAATCAAATTCGCTTCTCAGCCTCCCACCATAGTTCTGATA
>PNAR01000517.1 GCA_003169715.1 Acidobacteriaceae bacterium
TCTCGCGTGCAGCGTAGTTGCTCTTGTTTAGCGCGTATCCGCCGCACGCAATATCCCTCGCAAGCTCGGGATAACGCCTCAGATAAAAAAGAGGGGATTCCCGACTGCACCACTACCAATATCCGGCCTCATCTGAGCGCAGGCTTCTTCTCTTCAGACGGAGAAGCTCCTTGCGGCTCTGCACGTTCCATCCCGTTCGGTGCTTCGGCGACCAGCTTGCGAATAAAGTTTGTGGGGAGGTTAGCCGTGAGCACAGCGCGATCTTTATGCTGCTCGACTTTTATACTGCTGAACAACTTTTTCACGTCTGGATCCGTGCCACCCGCGACTGATATTTCCGCCGATCCGAAAAGATTTAGAAATGTTTTAACTTTCTCCTCAACCTGCTGTGCGGCGTCTTCGCTTCCCATGAACGCTTCAGCTCTAAGATGGACTGAGACCAAATATCGTGCCGAAGCGACTACTACCGCAGGCGTTGAAAACAAGAATGACGAATCGAGTCCGAGAGGACGCGATCCGGTTGCCGCAACAGAGGAACTGCCGGCCCGCACAACGGCCCATGCCAGACTTCCCAGAGGAACGCGCTTGTAATACTGCCGCAATAGCGCAGGGCCGCCGAATGGCGATGCCAGCTTGCGCGAACGCGAGATCATTCCGCGAATGACCTCAGGATCGCTATTGTTGGAGGCTGCCACGGTGTCCACCCCAAGAATCGCAACCCTCAGTGTCCGTCCTGCCAACGGGATGATGTATATGTCCGTCGAACCGTAGCTTTCGATAGATGTCGAAATTTTATGCAAATAGGCGCGCAACCGCTCACCATTAATCTTTCCTACGAAAACTTCCGAGAATCTGGCTTCTTGCGGATCGCCGCCCGCGGTCCCTGGATAGTGAATGGCAAAGGCCGCCTGATCGAGGTCGCGCTCGAACTGGAATCCTGTCTCCTGTATGAAGCGCTCATACTCTGGATCGTGGGGAACTGCCGCCAATGGGCCGGCAATGTTGATCCTGCGCATCCATTCAAGGTTGACGTAGGCAAATCCATCGGCACCCGGCAGAAGCCGCGCCGGCTCCGGCGGGGCATGTTTGCGGAGTACAACGAGAAATGCAACCGCCGCGGCAACCAGCAGCACGACCAGGAAGATTGGGAGGCGTCGCTTTATACGCATGAAGGGTAGCCGCGCCGAGCAGTGCAGCTATTCCAGAAAGACTCTAACGAACGCAACATAATAGCATCCACGGTCGCCAGAAGAGCGAATTCAAAACGGTCGGAGGTGTTGGGTGCAACAAAATGGTTGCAATTTTTCCGGTTTCGGTAGTAAAGTAAAACATGGACGCGGCAACTGGCGTACATCTCGTCGTAATTACTGCCAATCTTCCTTAAGTACTAGCTTAAGTACTAGAGTCGTAACGAGCTATCCCCCGTTCGAGGTAGGTTCTGCCTCGAAGTAGGTTCGGAGAGACCCTATGTCGTGGTACGCGTACTGCCTTACTGAGCATCAACCTTTACAAAATGGTACTCGAAGCCGCCGTCCTTTCCTGCTGGACGGAATTCAAGGCGTAAATGGCGCCCCTGTCCTCAGCTATCCCAGCGGCGATTTTGCCGTGATTGTCACGGAATATGACCGGGCCGCCGAAAACGGCGAACTGGAAGAAAAGCACGCAATCGAGCATGCCCGGGTCGTGAGCGTGTGTTTCCGCACCGGAACCGTGCTGCCCTTCCGCTTTGGAACGATTTTCGACACAGATGACGCATTGCGCCAGGCGGTTCGCGCCAATCGGCGTGCTTTTGGAGAGAGCGTGACCAAGCTTCGCGGCAAAGCCGAAATGCACCTCAAATTGCTGGTTCGCGATGGATCTCTCCGGCCTGCGGTCGCGGATGTTCCCCTGCCTGACACCGTTGGCGGTGACTACCTTATGAAGTTGCGGGACAAGGCCTTCAAAGACCGCGAGCGCCAGACCAAAGCCCGGGCGTTATCGGTTCAGGTCCACAAGCTATTCAATCCGCTGGAAGAAGAAGTCAGCTGCAAGCGCGTCAATACCAACGGCATGTTGATTGACATCGCCCACCTGATTGACTCCAAGGCAGTCGAAAAATATCAGAACCGCTACACCAGCGCCGCCAAGCAACTCAAGAACTGTGAACTGGTGATCAGCGGTCCTTGGCCTCCGTATCATTTTCTTCCAGGAAAGCTCCGTACCGTAGCAGGCAACTCGTAAAGCTGTCGGCCTACTCACAAACCACCTAGACCCGGACGCTCTCGTCCGGGTGGGCGAGTGCAGCTCGCCTCGCGTAGCCCGCGCCTTTCAACCCCGGCTGGCAAACTTTCGCGCGAGTATCCATTCTCACCTCAGATACGAATGTCCCCTGAAACTAAATCCCCGATTAAGCGGAGATTGGACGGGTTACCCCGAATCGTGGTTATTCGAATTGTTTTCGGAAGGTTGATAGTTGCTGTTTCATCTCGTCAAGTTCCTTTCGCAGCGCGGCTACTTCGGCTTCAAGGGAAGTCAGACGGCTGTCTTCTGTGGAGAAAGATGGCGCGAGGGGCGGCGCGGTGGCGTCCTCAACATCTCCTGAGAGGAGATGCATGTAGCGGGATTCTTTGGTGCCGGGTTGGCGCGAGAGCATTGTGACGAGAGGCGGGGCGCGCTGCATGAGGCGGTGCAGAGTGGATTGCACGTCGGTGAGGTCTTCGAAGCGGTGAAGGCGTTCGGTGCGTCCGCGAAGCTCGCCCGGAGTTTGAGCGCCGCGCAACTGCAACACACATAAGACCGCGGTCTCGGCGCGAGTGAAGTTGAAAACTTCCTGGAAACGATGCTCAAATTTCGTGACGCGGCTGTCGGCGCTGCTGGTCGGCCCGGCGAGACGTTTTTGCTGAAGCGAGTCTAATGCGCCGCGAACGATGTTGTCGTCGAGAGTCGTGACCGGATCGCGATTATTTTTTTGGTTGCAGGCGTTGACGAGCGCGTTCAGCGAAAGCGGATAGTAGTCGGGAGTGGTGATGTCCTTTTCGATGAGCGATCCCAGGACGCGAGCTTCGACCGCGGTGAGAATGATGTTCGGTGTCCGCTTTTCATCGGAAGTTTCCATCCTACCTAGGATATCAGCAGGATATGGCACCCCCGGATACAATACCCCTGTGAAACCCAGCATCTTTGTTGTGGAGGATGATCCCGACATATCGTTTCTGGTCCGGCATCATTTGGATGGAGCGGGTTTCGCGGTGAAGATTTTTTCGACGGGAAGCTCGGTGATCGAAGAGTCGGAACATCAGCGGCCGGGACTTTTCGTTCTCGACATTATGGTTCCTGGAAAAGATGGGCTTGAGCTGTGCCGGCAGATCAGGAAGACGCCATCATTGTCGGCAACCCCAATAATTTTTCTTACGGCGAAAAGTGGCGAGGCTGACCGGATTCTTGGATTTGAACTGGGCGCGGACGATTATATTTCGAAGCCTTTCAGTCCGCGGGAACTGGTGGCGCGGGTGAAGGCGGTGATGCGGCGTTTTGAGCGTCCGCTTTCGCAAGGTCCGTTGCGAGTGGGGGGAATTGAAATTGACCGCACCGCGATGACCGTTAAAGTAGATGGAGAGGCGATCACGACGACCGCGACCGAGTTCCGGCTGCTGGAATATTTTGCGCGACATGTGGGAAGAGTTTTCAGCCGCGACCAGTTGTTGGATTCTGTGTGGCGCGATACATCGTACGTGACGCCGCGGTCCGTAGATGTTTATGTGAGGCGGATACGGGAGAAAATCGAGCGGGATTCCGAGAATCCCCGTTACCTCAAAACCGTTCGTGGCGCGGGATACCGTTTCGAGCTTCCCAAATGAGAGGCCGTATTTTTTTTAGGCTGGTGACCGCGTTTGTGCTGGTGATAGCGGCGACAGCCATACCGATTGGACTCTTCTTTGGCCGCGCGGTTGGATCTTCTCTGCGCCAGGAAATCGAACGCAATCTGAAACAGAAGACGGCGATGTTTGCGAACCGGGTGAACACCGACCGCAAAAATAGCTTGCAGGATATTGTTTCGCAGGAGGGCCACGCGGCGGGGGCGAGAGCAACGGTGATTGATGTGGGAGGAAGGGTGCTTGCCGACTCGGAAGCGTCGGCGGCCAGAATGGGAAATCTCGCGACGGACGCGGAGTTTGCCGCGGCTCTCAGAGGAGAAATTGGAATTGACACGCGGCCGGGACCCGCCCTTGACGTTCCGGTTCTGTATGTGGCGGCGCCGGTGTCCGGGGGAGCTGCGCGGCTCGCGTATCCGCTGTCCGATGTGGATCGGGCGAGTTCGCGATTATGGGCTGGCGTGTGGATGGGAGCTGGGCTCGCATTCGTGCTGGCTGTGGTGTTGGCTGCAAGCGCGACGTGGATTGCTCCAAAATCACAGAAGTTTCGCGCCGAATGGATTCGGCGCGGCTCGGGAAGATCCAGCGACGAAATCGGAAGACTTGCCATCCCGCCGGATGCGAGCGACCACGAGGAAAGGCAGCACCAACTGGAGACCCTGTTAAATAGCATGCAGGAAGCGGTGATCGCGATTGGTCCGGATGAGCTGGTACAGTGGGCGAACCTCAGCATGGAGAGGCTTGTTCGGCTGCGTATCCGGCTGAAGGCTCCGGTAGTCGAGACGGTTCGCGATCCCGATTTTCTTCGCGTGGTACGCGAGGCTAGTGAGACGCAGAAAGTAGCTACGACGAGGGCAACGTCCATTGTTCCGGGGCGCACTTTCGATGTGACCGCGGCCCCATTGCCTGGCGGGGGAGCGGTCGTCGTGCTGCGCGACTTAACGGAAACGGAACGAGTGGAAAAGACTCGGCGGGATTTCATTGCGAATGTGTCGCATGAATTACGCACTCCGCTGACTTCGATCCAGGGATATGCGGAGACTTTGCTGGACGCAGCGGGGGAGAGCGGCCATTCGCGCGACTTTCTGGAGATTATCCGGAAGAATGCGGCACGCATGTCGCGGCTCACCGAGGACCTACTCACTCTGGCGCGGGTTGAATCGGGAGAGCAGAGGTTCTATATCAGGCCGGTCTCGACAACGGAATTGCTGGATGAGGCAGTTCAGAATTTCCGTGAAGTAGCGGGCGCGCAGGGTATGGAAGTTCAGGTGGACGATAAATCCTCAGCACAGGTGAATGCCGATCCGGAAGCGATTCAACAGGTTTTTTCGAATCTGATTGAGAACGCGTTAAAGTACGCCGCGTCGGGAAAAATAGTTGCGCTGGGCGCCCGGACACAGGAGGCGGGCGTCGAATTCTATGTCCGCGATTTCGGTCCGGGCATTTCTTCCGAGCACTTACCGCGATTGTTTGAGCGGTTTTACCGCGTAGATCGGGCGCGCTCGCGTGAGTCGGGAGGCACCGGCCTGGGTCTCGCGATCGCGAAGCACATCGTGCTGGCTCATGAAGGAACGATCCGCGCCGAAAGTGAACTGAATCACGGCTCGACGTTTCTGTTTACGCTCCCGTTAGCGGCAAGTGCCGGGGGGTAGCGGGCGTGAACCTGGGGCGCCAGGCTGGAGGTTATTGTGGCGGG
The DNA here is from genome assembly GCA_003169715.1 of Acidobacteriaceae bacterium. Taxonomy (GTDB): domain Bacteria; phylum Acidobacteriota; class Terriglobia; order Terriglobales; family Acidobacteriaceae; genus PALSA-188. The sequence goes on from PNAR01000517.1 coordinate 5,548, forward strand.
ATCGTAACATTGATCGTCACAGTTTTTGAAATGCTGGCATTACCGATACCAGTGGCTGTAATCACGACTGGAAATGTCGAAGAATTAGAGGTCGTAGTTGAACTACCTCCGCTACTGCCATTACCGCCGCAAGATGTTTCGGTAATCACACTCATTGCAAGCACGAAAAAGAAAATGAAATGAATGGAATGGCGGGGTAGATTGCCTTGTTTCTTCTTTCCATTATTGAGCAAAAACAAACCCATAAGTCCAATGAAACTCCCTAAACTGAGAAAAGCCGGGGAATGACTGTCACTGACGACATTCCCTACCGGCGGAGATGCCGCATTTGTAACGAAAAAGTTGGTGCTTAATGTAGAGTTATCCCCCGGTACCGCCAAGACGGTAAAGGGTTGAAAAAAATAAAGTGCATATGCGGGAGGAGTTGAGCGTGTTAAAGAAATGGAGCCTGTATATCCTCCTGTCGGAGTTAGGGTCAACGAAACTGATTGGGAATGGCCGGGTAGTACTGTTAGCGAAGCCTGTGATGCGCTAATTGAAAATCCATTCTGAGAAGAGTTTGTACTCCCGGGAGCTCCGCCCTCATAAACTCCCATGTCCACAACGCCATTTTGAATGCGCGGATTTCCGTTCAAATCGAGAATTGGCAGATTAGGAGCGGAATTCGTTCCTGAGTCAATCGCCGCAGAACCAGATTGCAAATGAAAGAATTGGTTTGAAAAAGTAGTGAATCGGGGATCGGCGGAAACATTCCCGTTGCTTCCTGCCGGATCTGGACACCATCCTCCAAATGTCGGCCCGGCATAGTTGAAAATGTCGTTATTTTGCGTTACCGGGGGGCCGGCACTCAGATATTGATATGTAGGATCGCAAGCTATTGCAGGAAAGGAATCGCCGGAAATGATGAGATTATTAAAAAAACCCGCCTGTCCTGCGGCTGCTGCAAATTCTATTTGTGTACCGACGGATATCGCGGTCCCAGGAGTTGTAGTACTTATCCCGTTCCCCACAATCGTGTTGTTCACGAGAAAAACACTCAATGGATTTGTTGTGCTCCCGCCGTTGCCTGTAACCAGGTAAAGACCTCCTCCCGTTTGAAAGGCAATATTCCCGTATATAAGATTTTGGATGATAGAGACTCGAAAGCCGTTAAACATGGCAATGGCGCCACCGCCGCCATTGTAGGCTTGGTTATACCGAATAATGTTGTTCGTGATATTGGGAACGCCTGCGGCGGCCCATAGTCGAATCGCTCCTCCGTCGCATTGCGCCTTGTTGTGCTCAATTATGTTGTTGGAGATAACGGTTGACATACCGGCATCCCCTGACACTTGAATCCCAGCGCCGTCATCATAATCGCAACCGAAATCCTGGTTCGGATCGTACTGGGTGGTTGTATAGCTGATCGTATTTCCTGTAATGATCGCACTTCCAAAATTAATCTCGATCCCATAACCGTGATTGTGCGTAATAATGTTGTTAGCGATCGTTGGGTTTGCACCAATAATTTGTAAGCCATCCATGTTAGGAGCGTGCGCATTATTCGGCCAGTGATTGTTTCCAGCATTCTGAATGGTGAAGCCGTTAAGTACCGACGCCTGGGTTTCTCCGCTACCAAAAAGAACCCCGACATAAACTTGGCTCGCATCAATAATTGTCCGCGCCGCTCCGTCCGAGCTTGTGACTGTAATGGCCTTACCCTTCAAATCAATGCCCTCGGAATAGGATCCCGGAGCCACTAAAACTGTGTCGCCATTTATTGCAGCATCAATTCCGGATTGAATGGTTGGCTGATCTGCTGGCACGTGAATCGTAGTTTGAGCATTCGCGGTCACTGCCGCCATGCTAAAGAGACTGACAATACCCATTATGAAGTAGCGGTTTATATCCATAGGATTTGACATATTGCGTGACTCTTTTATATCTGTCAAGCTTTCGTACTTTTCGCGAACACCTCCAACAATCGTCGTTTGATTGGCGCAGCAGAAAAGGCCACGCTCATTTCCGAACGTGGCCTTCGTTTATGTCGGCAACGACACACACTGCCAATTGCGAAGCTACTACCTCCGCTCCTTGCCTTCAGGTTTTGCAGTGTTGTTGTTGTGCTTCTCCTTGTATATCTGCTTGCTGTTCCTGTTTTGTTCACGGTTGGCCTGCTGCTTCTGTCTTGCGTTCAATGCGCCTCCGTTGGCGGTGCGTTCGTTGTGGACCTGCTGGTCAACACCCGCCTGGCGACGATTGGTCCGGGCTGCTTCGCCGGAGGTCATCTGACCGCTGCGCAATCCGTTCGCTGTACGCTGCTGCTGGTTGGCTTCACGGTTGTCAACTTCATTCGGCTTCACGCTGTTCGCATTATGATTTTCGTTGTAGATCTGCCGGCTCGCATTGTTCTGCTCCCCGTTGATCTGTTGACGTTCCTGGCCAGTGAGCCTGCCGCCGTTCGCGGCGCGATCATTGTGGGTCTGCTGATCAATTCGTGACTGCGTGCGGTCGGCGCGGGCCGCTTCGCCGGAGGTCATCTGGCCACTGCGCAGTCCGTTGGAAATGCGCTGGTCCTGATTCGCCTCACGGTTGTTGGGATTGTAGTTGCGCCCAGCCGAGCGGTCCGCCGACGAAATCGGCTGCGACCGCGAGTGCTCCTGCGCGACCTGGTGATAGGCATTTATGTTAGAAGCCGCCGGCGTTGCCGGACTCCCATGATTCACTGACGCGAGTTGCGACCGGTCCTGCGCCGCAAAGTTCCGATGCTGCATCTGGTTGGCCGTAGGCTCGATGTGGCGTTCGTTGGCCGCTTGCATCTCCACGGCCGAAGCATGTGCCTGAATGCCGACGCCACCATTGAAGCTGACGTGGTTCACGTTAACGATTGTGTTCTGAGTCACAATCGTTCGGTTCACGTAAACATTGGTTACATGCACGCTGCCAAAGTTCGCCACGGCGCTGTTGTATGCGAATACCCGGCCACGCCATTCACCGCCAGCGAAGCCGATGCCGCCATATCCGAAACCGTAATTCACGCCGCCGTAGAA
>PNAR01000476.1 GCA_003169715.1 Acidobacteriaceae bacterium
AAGCGGCGCATGTGCATCCGCATTGTAAGATTCTGGCGCTCCATGTAAGACGTGCTTACATGCTTTGGGTCTGGATTACCGCTGACTACTTTCATGTCACAGCCGATGCACTTCGCTGGCGAATATCGAGTTTCGTGTTCCGTGGGAGAGCCGTAGATTTTCTGTAGTTGTGCGAAATCGCAATCCATTCCAAAAGCCCCTTCGACTGCTTCTAGGTAAGACTTGTGACCGTCCGTGGTGATCTGGACGCGGCTGCTAATCCGGCTAGCGCAGTCTTGCATGAACTCGTAGGCCCATCCCGCGTCACGTCCGCCTACGAGGTACGAAACTACGATCTTGGTATCGGCATCAATTCCGACCCACGTCCAAACATCGCCCCAGCCTTCTTGCTTCTTTTCTGGGCTGGCGTTCTTTGCCTTCGCGCCTACGAACTGCCAAATTTCATCAGCCTGAAGGCGGCGCACTTTCAAGTTGCGGACGTAGCGGTCATGGTAAGCGGCGCAAGTGGCTCCAAGGTCGGCAACGAGCTTCATAACGGTTGTTTTGGAAACTCCAGTCATCCGTACCGTGGCGCGGACGGAACAGCCTTCGATTAAGCAGTTAACGACTTTGGCGCGTGTCGCATTGTCTAGGCAATTCATAATTACCCTTATACAATAGCCGCTTTAGTATGTCAAGAAAATAATGCGGAGAGGTGCATAAAACCTGCGGATTATTAGTGGGTGCCCGTGATGCATTGTGGCTCAATGCGCCATCTGAAACCAGCAGGAGTGAGTTCTGCGATGTGAACGCATCCGCCGATAGTCGAGCAAGTTACAGGATCAATTTGAATTGCTATCGGGTCGAAATGTGCCTCAATGAACCCCTTCGCACATTGTGCGGCTTCGTCTAGTGAACTGCTAAAACTGATATCAGTGCGGTATTTGGCGAGTGCTGGATTGAGTTTGATTGCGTTGCCGACCGCTTGGGAGCCGAAGAATTTATATTCAGCTTTCCCTATCACGATATCGGGGTCTAATAGCACTTGGACACTGTGGCGAAATCTTAGACTCGCTAAAATGGGTTCCGTTTTTAGGAAATATCCGAGCACGAAGATCGTAAAGATGGTATCGGAACGAGGATTGAAAGCGGGGCATCGTTTGGCATTCCGCGCATCGGCTAATGCTTTATTGACCTTCTGTGCCAAGTGATAACTGTAGGAATAGGGATCGGAAATTTGCATAGAGGACAATGAGCGTATCGCATCTTGAATTTCCGCTATCGCACTGAAACGAGTATCGCCACTAGAAATTGACCCCATGACTGCATAGATAAAATCGGATTCTGCCCATCGGTCATGGAAAATTTTTTGTTCGCATTCTTTTGTTCTGTCATTCGCCCCGCCTGAAAAGTAATCCGGGTCGATATATCGTGATCTGCCATCGGCAGCAACGATACAGCCGTTGACCGTGGGAATAATGACGATAGCTGTCATGTCTTGAAATATGTCGCCAAGGAAAGGCACCACGCCGAACGCTAATACTTCTGGGCTTATGCCAGTGTCCCACCAGCCATTTTTCTCGTTCACGGATCACACTCCATCTGTTACGATTGAATTGCGCTGTGACGCACAATTCGATAGTCCTGAATCGCCCTCATTCTCAGGTGAGGGCGATTTAGTCTTGGAGTGATTTTCCATCACATTATACGCGCATGATCCGTATTACAATTCCAAGATTATGAAACTCGCTGTGCTGTTATCGCTTGCACTCGTATGCACAGAAGCTAGTTCCGCTCAAAAGTCGGTATCAAAAGCAGAGAACACACTTAAAGTTACTTCTGCTATGTGTACAACGGAAGTATATCCCGAACGCGGCGGAATGTGCTTCGCGAGCGCGTCCATCATAATCACGACAAAGGACGGCGATCAGTCAGTAAATTGGCGACTGTCGTGTTACATGGCGGTTGCTACGTGTTTGCAATTGCAGCCGGGGAGGTCTTACGGATTCGATATCGACAGCACCTTGAACTGTGATGATTTTGGCAAAAAGTATGATTGCATGGTAGTTCACGGGCGTCCTTATGATGTCATTTACACAGTAGTAAAACGCGATGCACCGAAAGACTGAGGTCAACGATGGACGGTGTGCAGGACGATGCTATTAACGACTGGATTTCTTCGCTTGTTTCCAGCGTGCTTTTGCAGCCTTAGCGGCGACTTTGGAACGCTCGGCTTTGGTCATGGTCTTGAGACGGCGCTTTCCGCCGATCTGACCGCCCTTGCGACCTATGGCGGCCATGTATTCGGAGATGTTCGCAGGCGCGGCGCTCCCGGTCACCTTGGGCACTTCGGGTTGCGGTTCTGGAATCTGACCCGTAGAAACGGCTACGGTCCAGGCGGCGAGTTGATTTGGGTCACGCGGACGTTTGCCCTTGCCGATAGTCATGGCATCCCAATCATGCCACAGACGGGATGCTAAAGCGAGGCTGTGCAAATCCAAACTGGTCCACTACCTCATTCTCGTAGCGCTTGCCAATCATCAATTGCATGTTCTGCAGGAGCATTCGGCCAAGGGCCGTGACGGCTTTTGAGTTCTTGTTGGTGTTTAGCGAAACGAACAGAATCAGTTCCTGGTCAAT